>DASTTF010000032.1:0-29147 GCA_035760305.1 Nitrososphaera sp. | reverse complement strand
CGCGACGTAGAACGAGTCGGGATAGATAAAGTTGTACCACGACATGAGTTCTGCTCCTGCCAGCATCGCCAGCCCCGAACCTATCATTAGGGTGCTGGATTTCATGCTCTGCATGTACGATGCCATGGTTTCAATCGACACATATACTAATAGTATAAAAGAAATTGACCTGACGAGATGTTCTATTGAATTTCCCGGTATGACAAAGCCCGTGATGGCCAGTGGCAGGAGCAGGAAGTACTTTGGAGGGGCAAAGTCAAAGCTCTTGAGGCTGTGTGAGAAGGCGATGAAAAAGTATCCGACGGCCTGCGCCGCCAGCCCGGCGGTCGTAAGGGCCTGGGAATAGCCCCCGGCAAAGAGGCCGCCTGCAATGAGGGCAAAGCCGATGGCTATAGAGGCAAACGCGAAGGTGAGGCGCAGAAGGTTGGGGCTTGCCACCGTGGCGTAGCCCGAATAGGCGAACCTGCCGATAAAGGCCGAGATCCCGAGCCCCAGCAGGTTCATTGGCAGCTCGAACAGAACTTCTACCAACAGGGTTCTGATAGTTTTCCAATTTTTAACTCTATTTGCGCTATTTGCAGCAAGTCGTCGGTTGATACATGACAAGCACTCCCTCTCCCCTTGGTGTTCTGTATTTTAAATAATAGCTGTTCGATTAGTATCCAGAAGCCATCAGTCGAATGAGGACGGCGCAAGGCAGAGGACGGAAGTGATACCTGATGCCGAGTCGTCTGATGTGGGCGGGTTGAGCGTTGCCTGACAAGCATAAAACCCTAGGCAAATAGTCAAGCTCACCGGTGTATAGCCGGGAAGGGCGGTGAAGTGCTCCACCGTTCAAAAGGGGCTGCAGGTGAAGGGATGAGTCGGAATGTCAGACTGAGGCTAATCCGGTGACAAGATGCAGCCAAGTGGACTGCAACAGAGCCACTCTATTTGTAGTCGCTCAATACATCCTTGTACCGCGCGTCCTTGTAGGCGATGTATTTTACGTATTCGCCGTAGGTCATGTCAAAAGAGCAGCTTGAGCACTTTACGGTCGAGAAGTTGTCTGCCAGCTCTGCGATGCCCTTGCAGTCTGGACAGCGGACCTTCACATGCAAATTTGGCCGTCGAAAGTATAATAAGGTTATCAAGATTCTGGCCTGTTCTGGAAATAGGTTCATAAACCAAGACGTTGTTATATAATGCATGGACAGCACCATGAAGCCGGTCTTGAAACGCCAGTTGCTGGTGATTGGCGCGAGCCTCGGGGCCGGGCTGGTGTTCACCTACTTTTTCGGCTTTTTCATCGGCCTTGCTGTGAACATCGCCGTGATGGTCGGCATAATATTCTTCATCAGGAGAAAGCAGCTTGGGGCACTCAGGTCGCTCGGCTTTGGCAACGAGTCCACCGGCTATGGAAGCACGAAACTAAAGTACGTCTGCCTGTCGTGCGGCGCAGAAGTCAAGGGCGCAAGGTGCGGCAGCTGCGGCTCGAACATGAAAAAACCGCTATTTTAGCGGCTCGCTGTTTGAAAACCAGATTCCCTTGGCCTTCCTTCTTTCGTGGATTATCAGGAATGCTCCCGCGGCAGCGGCGATCCCTATCAGGCCTGCGGGCAGCCTAAAGTCAAACTGCCCGTGCGGCTCGCCGGTCGCCGGGTCGAAGGAAAATTGCGTCGCGTACGCGTTGGCCGTCATCAGAAAGAGCAGCGCGATCGGCGCGGCCAGGATCAGTGCTTTCACGCTCTACAAGTCATTAAATGGCATATATTGGTTATCATAAAAATAGCATTTTGTGATATATTGTGGATTTACATGTTTTTCATGCACCCTGCTATGATGCAGGGGTTTTCCACAACCTCAACAACTTATTAAATCCAGCAGACATCAACTCTGCAGATGAGCAAGACCTGCTTGAAATGCGGCAAGGCCATTGAAGAGGTCGTCGACGACCCGGCGGCGGAAAAGTACCCGGCGTGCGCGGCGTGCTGGAAGGAATGGACCACGTATGCCGTCATGGTAATGAACGAAATGAGGCTGGACATGTCGCTTCTGGATCACAGGAAGGCGCTGCGCAAGTACGAGCGCGCGTTCTTTGGGCTTGAAAAGGGCGTTGGCGAAATAGAGAAAAAGCCGGACAACCCCGAAGGGCACCACGGCCACCAGCACTGATCATTTCAGCCCGACGGCTTTCAGCGAGTCCTCCGGGACCACCTTTAATATTTCGTTCCTGTTTGGGAGAGAAAACAGCACTTCGTGGAGCGAGTCGGCGATGCGCTCCCGCTGCTTCTGGTCAAGCGACAGAAACGTCGCAGTCAGCGACTTGAAATCGAGCTTTTCAATCGAGCGCGGGCTTATCAGGATTTGCCGGCAGTAGGTCTGGAACATCGTCGCCCTCTTTTCCGCGTCAAACTCTGACAGTATTTCAAGCCACGTGCGGAAGAGCACCGACAGCTTGCCCGGGTCTATCGTGGGCGCCGCGGACAGGGCCATGCCGATCGTTTCGCGCCTGTCGTCGTCGCTCATCGCATAGAATTCCTTTAGCCTGTTCTGCAGCATCGGCTTTCGCAAAAAGTCTGGCAGGTTTGCAAGTATCTGGATTATGTTGCCGGCGGCGTTGCTCACCACTTCATTGCGCATGCAGGGGAATTTATCTTGTAAGATTAAATAACCTCGCAATGCGAGGGAACCGGTATGCCGTGCCTTGTGACAGTCGGCGGATTCTATGGCGACGAAGGGAAGGGCAAGATTATCGCTTATCTGGCTAAAAAGGACAGCCCCGCGATCGCAGTCAGGGGCGGCGTGGGCCCGAACGCCGGCCACACTTTTACTTTTGAGGGCAAGGAGTACAAAGTGCGCATGCTGCCAAGCGCAGGGCTGAGCCCGGCAACCAGGCTGCTGATCGGGGCCGGCGTGCTTGTCAACCCGCAGATTCTGCTGAAGGAAATCGCGATGTTCCAGGCCGACGACCGGACGTATGTTGACGCCCAGTGCGGCATCATTGAGCAGTCGCACATTGACCGCGACAGGGGCGAGGACCACCTCAAGAGCAAGGTGGGCACCACCGGCACCGGGACCGGGCCGGCAAACGCCGACAGGGCGCTCCGGACGCTCAAGCTCGCCAAGGACGTCCCGGAGCTTTCGCTTTACATCGAAGACGTCAGCAACTCTGTCAACTATGCCCTTGAAAGCAACGAAAACGTGCTGGTGGAAGGCACGCAGGGCACCTACCTTTCATTGTTCCACGGGGGCTATCCCTACGTCACCTCAAAGGACGTGACTGCGTCAGGCATCTGCTCCGACATTGGCATCGGGCCAAAAAGAGTCGACGAAGTGCTAGTGGTGTTCAAGGCCTACGTCACCCGCGTCGGCGGCGGGCCGCTCCAGAACGAAATAAGCGAAGAGGAGGCGAAAAAGCGCGGCTGGCTTGAATTTGGCAGTGTGACTGGCAGGCAGAGGAGGTCGTCGCCCTTTGACATGGACCTTGCCAAAAAGGCGATCAGGATCAACAGCGCGACTCAGCTGGCGGTGACAAAGCTCGATGTCCTTTACCCGCAGAGCGCCGGCGTGAAGGAATACGCAAAGCTGCCCGTCGAAGCAAAAAAGTTCATCGAGAACATCGAGGGCGAGACCGGCCTGAAGGTGACCCTGATAGGCACGGGGCCAGAGCTCTACGACGTGGTCGACCGCCGGTCATAGCCGGCGACAAGGGCCTTTACGACGTCCCTGCATGACCGCAGATCGTATAGCAATTTTCTTTTGTCTGAAGACAGGTCGATCCGCGCGAGCATCGACCTTGCTACAGTTATGTCGACTGATTTTTTGGCGGGCTTTGGTGGCGGGGCTTCTCCTTCCAGGCCGTGCCTCAGCTTCAGATCCAGAACAGCGTATTCCAGCGCGACGTAGGCGCGCCAGAGCGACGCCCTGTCAGGGCCGCCTGCAACAATCGCCTTGGCCTGATCCACCAGCTCGCCCAGCCTGTCCAAATTGCGATGACTTTAATACCGCAGGTATTAACAGTATTGCGATTTGCCGCTCAAAGCCCCGTGCTACATTGCGCTGGCGGGACTGAAGGACTTTGGCAGGCTGGTATGCGCGCTTGAGCGGACCCCTCTCCCGGCGTTCTTGCTCCAGTTCAACAAGCGCGACGTGCTTGCGGCCCAAACCGACATCATCAACGGCAGGCCTGTGATCTATTACGCTGACAACGACTCAAAGGACGGCCAGTACATCGCCTACAGGGTGAGCAACGGGATCGAGGAAGTGCTGCTTGCCGGCTCGGTGGACAACCCCACTTTTGTGTATTCGCCGATCCTGAAGGTGGAGAAATTCCCGCGCGCTCTCTCAAGGTCGGCAAAGGTTGACAAAAAGTCAGGTTACACCGTCATAAAGCTGAAGGACCTGGCGAGCCTTGCAAAGGTGGCCGCCTACAAGACCATCTACGACGAGCCGCCGCTGCCGCTGTTCCTGTTCAAGGAGCGCGGAGGCAAGGCGATCCTTGGCGCGACAATGAGCGCAAGCGACAATGAAACTATATCGTACTTTTACTACGTCACGCTGAGCGAGGAGCCGAAGGAGCCGTTCCTGCGCTACTCGAGCCAGAGGACCGAGCAGCCGGCGTTCTCGGCAAGGCTGGACGAGCACGGCTACGTCTACCTCAAGGTGATAAGGCTTGCAGCGGACCACCCGCTGGTAAAGACCTATGACTAGGCCATTTTGTGAAAGAATCGCCAAGGCGGCTGCAGTGAAAAAGAGCCCGGTGGTGCTCGCGCTCGATCCGCCGGCCGGCAGGCGCGGCCTGCAGGAATTTGCAACAAAAACGATCCGCGCAGTCGAGCAGCACGTTTGCGCCGTCAAGATGAATTTCCACCTTATCCTGCCTCTGTCGCCTGCTGAAATATCGCGGATAAACAGGCTCGTGCATTCGTTCGGCCTGCAGTCGATCGCGGACATAAAGCTCAACGACATTGAAAACACGAACGAAGTCGCCGTCGATCATCTTACAAGAATGGGCTTTGACGCCGTGATAGCAAACCCCTTTATCGGCAAAGGCGCGCTGGCGGCGCTTGTGCAAAAGGCGCACAGGTTGAATGCCGGCGTCATTGCGCTGGTCTACATGAGCCACCCCGGCGCAAAGGAGGGATTTGGCCTGGAGGTCGGCGGCCGCGGCCTATACAGGGAGTTCCTAGAGAGGGCGGAAGGCGCCGGCGCAGACGGCATAGTGGTTGGCGCGACCCAGCTTGACATCCTGAGGCAGGTGTCAGGGCGGCTGCCGGTGTATTCGCCGGGCATCGGGGCGCAGGGCGGCGACGCAGAGCAGGCGCTTAGGGGCGGCGCCGACTATTTGATAATCGGCAGGTCGATAGTGGAAGCTAGGCAGCCTGCCAAGAACGCAAAAGAGATCCAAGACAGGATTTTATCTGTACGCAAGTGACCGCTGCTGCAGGTAATCTTTTGCAGCCGACAGCAGGTTCATGGCGTTTGAATAAGTCAGATGATCCAGCGCGTCGTCGAATTTCCTCCACGCAAACCCGATGTGTTCGTGCGAAAGTGTAACCTGGCGCGTGCGCGTCCGGGCTAGAAAGAGCACGACCTCCTTCAGGACTGGCCTCCTGCCGTGGCGGTACCTGTAGTCGATCTTCATGCGGAAGCCGTCGAGGAACTCGACGTCGGTGATGCCGGTCTCCTCCCTGATCTCGCGGGTGGCGGCCTGCTTTTCGTTCTCGCCGGCCTCAATGTTGCCCTTTGGAAAGTCCCAGTGGCCGGCGGTGTAGTGCAGCAGCAGGTATTCCGGCTCTGCTTTGCCTTCCAGGTAAAACACTACTGCGCCAGCGGACCGCTCGTCTGCCAATAGTTTGAGATTGGCTAGGTTGTTTGTAAGTTTTTTGCAGTCTTAATCTTCATCTTCTTCGTCTGCTTCTTCCTGCTGGAGCGTGGGCGGCGCATAGTCGTGTACGTCGAGCCATTCTTCCTGCGCCATCCAGTAGCCGCAGTACCACTTTTGCTGCTGCAGGTCATAGTCGCCGTGCTGTGGCATTCTTTCACCTAGTGCTTCAGCACTTCGCCGCCCTTTTTGTTCCTGAAATACTGGTACAGGAACGTTGCGGCCACAAGCGACACTGCAAGGCCTATCAGTAGCGACGAGATCAGCGAGAACGGGTTGGTGCCCTCTGTGAGCACGGACGTGAACTGGAGCACCGGGATGTAGAGCAACGCGAGCACCACCAGGCGCAAAATGTCCGACATTGTCCTTGAGCTTCCCTTGAACCAGTCGCTGAGCAGGACCCCGCCTAGGATCGTCGCGATGCCTATCCACAGGAGCGTTACCGTCCCGGTGGTAAAGCTGCCCACGATGACCCTGTTCCCCAGGACGTCGAGCGCGCTCATGTCCGGCCTGAGCAGATTCGTGGGTATGTTGGAGACTCCGTTTGCGATGGCGGCGAGTATGATGAGCACGCCGGCAATGACAGAGAATATCTTGATGAACGAAGTGGGCGTCAGCCTGCCAAACGAGCCCACCGTCTTGTCGATGTCAAACGCCCTGACAATAAAGGCGCCGCCGAGGATCGCCAGTATGATGGCGGTGATCCACTTGCCGGCGTCGAAAATGACCGCAAGCGCGCCCGCTGCAAGCAATACGCCGGGAACGCCAAGGAAGAACTTTGAATACTGTGAATCGTAAACGAGCATTTTCAGGTACCTGCCCAGCACCGCGTACGAATACTCGACGCTCCTGCTGTGCCGGATTATGACGCGCTGGACCGAGATGACAGGCACCCTCGACTGGATGACTGGCAGCACCGTCTCATCGTCTTCGCCGTCTGACACTATCACCGCGCCGTCAGCGTGGTATTTCTCAAGGATGCTCTTTACTTCGAGGCTGATCTTCTCGTCGGCCTCGACGCCGCGGTTGAACTTGCCGGCCACCACCGCGACTTCGACAGTGTAGCCCTTGCTCACAAGCTCCTCGTAGTGCTTGACAGCCCCGAAAATCGCGTTAGAATCGGCATCCTCGGGGTCCTCGATCGCGAGCCTCGTGCCGGCGTTGATGCACGCGTCCCGCCCGACAATCGGAGTCTCGATGCCGCCCTTTGTGCCAATGTCGTCGTCCCTGTCTATGCAGAGCACAAGGACTTTGCTATGCGTGGCCTCTTTTGAGGAGCTTGCGCTCCTTGCTTCTGCTGGGATGGTCTTCTCGAGATCAGGGTGTGGCATCTTCGCTGTCAGTACTTTACAGAATTGTTTACGGGTTAATTAATTTAATCAACTTTAATCAGGGTTATTTGGTTTATTGAAATAATCTTCTGAAACCAGCCTGCACATTGAGAGAGATTCGTCAGGATTTGAAGTCGAGGCAGACTATGTAGAGCTCGCTGCTCTGCTGCCTGCTTGCCGAGGGCTTGCTGAGGAGCACCCGGCTAAAGCTCTTCTTCAATTCGTCCCGGAACTCGTTCAGCATCTCGCCTTCGAACACCTTGAACACGGCGCTGCCGCCCCCTCTCAGGGCCCGCCGGGCAAAGTCGAGAGCGATAGTCGAGAGCGAGATCTGCCGCGCGTGGTCCATGTCCCACACGCCGCTCACGTTTGGCGCCAGATCTGAGAGGACGGTGTCGGCCTTGGAGCCGCCCAAGATGCCGGCGATCTCCTCCAGCATGCCCGGCTCCTCAATGCTCCCCTCCAGCACAACCGCGCCGGCGACGGGCTCGACCGGCTTGAGGTCTATGCCAATTACCCTGCCTGCGGGCCCCACTTCCTTTGCCGCCACCTGTAGCCAGCCGCCGGGGGCGCACCCCAGGTCGACAACCTTGTTGCCCCTCTTGAGGATGTGATAAGAGCTGTTCAGCTGCAATAACTTGAAAGCCGACCTTGCGCGGTACCCCTGGTCCTTTGCGAGCCGGCGGTACTGGTCTTTGCGCGCGTCAGCAAGTCTCATTTCTTGGCAGCGGGCTTTTGCGGTTTCTGGTTTATGTTGTTAAAAGAGTTGATGAGCCAGTCTTCAATCAAATTGCAGCTCGTCGGGCTGTACGAGCCGTCGAGGGAACACATGTGCTCGACGGGGCACGTCAGGCAGGGTGCCGCTTCGATGCTCGCGGTATCGACCGGAAGTTTGATGGCATAAAGTTTGTAGGTCCACCGGCCGCTTTCAAGGATTTTTTCGCGCCTGATGAGCGAGCGCCTTTCGAGGCGGATGGCCACGCGCGAGCCGTCGCGGCTTGTCAGGTCCAGCTCCTTCCACAGCTCGGACTGCAATATGCCGTCCTTGCCGTTGCTGATTATAGTGCGGAAAACTTTTCCCGTGAGATCTTCAATCTGAGCCTCGTTTAATTTCAATCAACATAACCCCGCAGTATGTAAGTCATCAGTAATTATCGATGAACCGATAAATAACTCTTCTTGAAGGCAGGTTGACAGGCAAAGTAATGGCGAAAAATCGCTAGCGATATCGAGGCTATTTGGATTTCTTTTTGGCATCCTTGGCGCCAAATATGCTGTCGAAATATTCTGTAGACTCGGGCACGCTCTCTGCGGCTTCGCCTTCCTTGACCTTTGCGAGCCTCTTGGCGACCTTTTTCTTGTACTCCAGCTGCATCTGGCGCGCGATCTGGATCCTCTGCGCCTGCGGCGATCCTGCGCCGTGCATCGACTCTGTCAGGTAGCCGACCGCGTTCCTGCCAAGGGTCATGTTTTCGATCAGCCTGAGCACCCTCATCCTGTTTTCAGTCGACACGCCCTTCCTGCCCTTCAGGTATTTTTCAAGCAGCGGGCCGATCTCCGGGCTTCGAAAGTCCTTCTCTGAAGGCATCGTGACCATAAGGCCGCCGGCAATGTCCTGCGCGAGCCTGCCGATTTCGTACGGGAACCTTGTCACGTTGTGCTTGCAGACGTTTGCCAGCATGTCGTCGTTCTGCCAGTTGCCGGACGCCGTCTGATGCGAGCGATACGAAGAGGCGATCCCTGCCGCAAATATCGTCTCGTTGAGGTGCGTCATTTCGACCAGCTTGTCCTTGATGTGCGACGCGTTCGCGACGCCGTTATAGTCGGCTATCGCTGCGGCCGCGCCTATCAGGGCGTCGCCAAGGCCGGTCTTGCAGACGTAGCTGCGCCGGTGGTAGCAGGTGAAGCGCTCGACCAGCATGGCGGCGTATTCGTATTCACCGTCCATGAAAATGAGCTCGTTTGGAATGAACACATCCTTGAAGATTATCATGGCCTCTTGGCCGGAATACATCACGTTGCCAGCGTCGATTTCGCCGCCCTCCATGCTCCGGGTGTCGCACGACTGCCGGCCATAGACGTAGGTGATGCCGGGCGCGTCCACCGGGACTGCGCCGACTATAGCATAGTCCCTGTCCTCTCCTTTGAGCCTCATCGTCGGCATGACGAGTATCCAGTGCGAGTTGATGCAGCCGGTCTGGTGTGCCTTTGCGCCGGTGATATAGACTCCCTTGCTGTCGCGCTTTGTGATGTGCACAAACATGTCCGGGTCCTCTTGCTGCGACGGGGAAAGGCTGCGGTCGCCCTTTACGTCCGTCATTGCGCCGCCGATCACCAAGTTGTCGTGCTGCATCTTTTTGATGAACTCTATCAGGCGCTTGTGGTACTGGGTGCCGTGTTTGCCGTCCACTTCAAAAGTCGTTGAATATAACGAGTTGAGCGCGTCCATGCCCACGCAGCGCTGGAAGCAGGTGCCTGTGAGCTGGCCCAGTTTTCTCTGCATCCTGTTCTGGTCCACTAGGTCCTGCGCGCTCTCTGCGATGTGCAGGAACCTGTTGACGTTGACGCCGGTCAGCGAAGACTTTGCCGACGCGAGTGCTGGCTCTTCAACTGCCAGATCGTATGTCTCTGCCACCGCGTTTATCGACGGCCGGATCATCGGGTGGTCGACCGGTTCTTTAACGAGCTCTCCAAAAAGGTAGATCTTTAGCTTCCTGCCCCTGAGGCTCTGGATATACTCTGCCCCGTTCTTTATTGGCATGTGTGTGAAAGTACTAGCACTCGAATGTTATTTATATTTTCTCAGTCGGAATTTGGTAAAAAAGTAGTGGGGTTTCTTGTAGATTTTACACTATTTAGAGAGGCAATTACTGGATGTATGTCTGGTTCGTCTTGTCAAAGTTCCTGACGACCTGAAAGTCCCTGCTGAACTGCGACTGCATCATCGATCTCAATTCAGGATATATCGTGGAGGGGTCTTCCTTTGCCATTCTGGTCGCCGTATGGTCGTCGCCCAGCATCCAGTTGCACAGCTCAAAGGTCATCTGGCGTACCGTGTTTTCGTCGACGATGCCGAGGCTGTGGAGGTATTCGTGCGCAAGCACCATGAACAGGTACGAGTTATATTCTTCGTTAGAGCCGGCGATTTTCCGGACGGCCGCCAGGAGGTAGCTGTTAATCACTATCGCGTTGGACCCAAGCATGTGGTACGCGCCAAGGTTGCTTGGCATCATTTGCAGGATGAGGCTCAGCCCCGCCCGGTGCATCCGGAACTTTTTCATGACCACCGACTTGACCAGCTCGAATGCCTCGTTAAAGTCCTTCAGGCCTGCCACCCTTTCTCTGAATTGCGCCTGCTGCTCTGTCGGCACTGCCAATAATTACGTGGCACGAGCGTATAAAGCGTGCAGCTGCGCAATCTTTTTTACTGCCAGAATATGGCTTATTTGCGTGGCAAAAGCCAAGCAGTTCGACCTGCGCGACATTGTAGCTGACTATCCTGATTTTCCAAAGCCGGGCATCCTGTTCCGGGACATCAACCCGGTCTTCAGGAGAAACGACGTCCTCAACCACTTGGCCGACGAGTTCCACCGCACCTATGGCAGGGCAAAGGTGGACGCGGTCGCAGGCATCGAGTCGAGGGGCTTTATCATAGCGACCGCGCTCGCGCTAAAGTTCGGCAAGGGCGTGGTGATGGTACGCAAGGCAGGCAAGCTGCCGGGTAGGACCCTGAAAAAGTCCTACGACATTGAATACGGCAGCGCGATAATGGAGCTGCAGGAAACCGCGATAAAGAAAGGCGAGAACATTTTGATCGCCGACGACCTGATAGCGACCGGCGGCACGGCAGTCGCTGCGGCGCAATTGATAGAAGAGGTCGGCGGCAAGGTCGCCGGATTTGCGTTCATTATCGAACTGGCAGACTTGCACGGCGCAGACAGGCTGCGCAAGATGGGCTACAGGGTCCAGTCATTGGTGACCTACCATGGCGAATAGCGCGGATGTCGGCATCATTGGCGGCACCGGAGTCTACGACCCTGGGCTTTTGAGCAGCAAGCGCGAGATCAAGGTGCACACGCCCTACGGCGAGCCTTCCGACCTGGTGACGATAGGCGAGTATTCGGGAGTCAAGGTCGCATTCATCCCGCGGCACGGCAGGGGCCACAGGATACCGCCCCACAGCATCAACAGCAGGGCGAACATCTGGGCTCTCAAGCAACTCGGAGTCAAGCGCATCATCGCCCCGTCGGCGGTAGGCAGCCTGCAGGAAGGCTACAGGCCCGGCGACATTGCAATCCCCGACCAGTTCGTCGACTTTACAAAGAAAAGGCAGTACACGTTCTACGACGGCGGGCAGGTGTGCCACGTTTCAGTCGCGGACCCATTCTGCCCCGAGCTCCGCGGCATCGCGATCGACAGGATAAAAAAGCTGAAATTTGCGATGCATGATAAGGCTACGTACGTCTGCATCGAAGGGCCGCGCTTTTCCACAAGGGCAGAGTCGAAATTCTTCCGCGACGTGATGAAGGCCGATATCATCGGCATGACACTCGTGCCTGAAGTCAGCCTTGCAAGGGAGGCTGAAATCTGCTACACGTCGATAGCGACGGTGACTGACTATGACGTGTGGGCCGACCACCCGGTGACCTCTGCCGAGATAATCGAGACGCTCTCAAAGAACGTGGAAAAGACTAAAAAGCTGATCGCGGACTTGGTGCCGGCGATCCCGACCGCAAGGAAAAAGTGCGCCTGCGGCAGCGCGCTTGAAAACGCCCTACTCTGAGGGCGGCTTGATTCCTTCAGGCAGGACTATGTCGCCTTCGATCAGCTTTCTCTGGATCGTAAGGTGCAGCTGCTCGGTGTCGATGCCCATCTTTGCTAACTTTGCCAGCGTGGTCTTGGCGATCTTGACGCTCGCGTTGTGGCCGCCAATGCGCCCGAACGCGATTGCGGTGAACCGGAATTCCTGGCCCTTTATCACGAAATATCCTGCCAGCTTGCTTGCCACTGCGCTCCCGCTTGCACTCTTCACGAACACGGTAACCTGGAGGTCGTCGTCTTTGCGCATCATTTCTTTGGCCCGTCCGCCACTTCCATGTTGCGGTTCACGTTCTCTTCAACCAAAAAGCTCCACCATTCAGGGTCGGCTATTTTAAAGTCCTTGACACTGGCCTCGATCTGCTTGTCGTCGGCGTCCGTAAACGCGAGTTTGCCTTCCTTTATCATCTTGACGAGCCGCCATCGCAGGTGGCCTTTCCTGCTCCTGCTTATCGCCACGGCCCACTTTTTATCCTTGTCGATCTTGGGCATGCCGATATAGTCGACGATTTCCTCGATGCCGAGGCGCTTTTCCTCGCAAAACATTTCCTTCGTTAGGAGGCTGCGCCAGACGTCCACCGAGCCCAGGGTCCTACTGTTCTCGTTGATGTTTATCACGCCAAAGTAGACTACCTTGTCGCCGCCGGTCGGGTCTGAAGTCGTCATTGCGATATTCCTGTTGCAGGGCGCCACTTATTTAGTTCTTGCATCCTCGTACGGCTTTTCAAGGATTATCCCGATGTTGTCGACCCTGAGGTTCTTCTTGAAGGGTATGCCGTCTTCCTCGCAGCGCCTCCGGTAGCGGTTGGTAATCGCAAACCTCGGGTGGAGCGACTCAAACTCGGTTTTCGTTATTTCAATTACCATCCCCCTGCCCACAAGCGACTTTGCTGCCGCAAGCGCGCGCTGCTCGTCGCCCCAGCCGAGCGCATTTGATAATTTGGCGGCGTCCATCCTGCCCTTCATTACTATGGATAAAAAGGCCTTGGCCTCGTCTCCGCTTATCTTTAGCTCCGAAACGATGGTCTGCTCTGCATTTGAGAGGTTGACTGCCATGCTATTTTACTTCTAGCGCCTTGAGGATGTCTTCTGTGTGCTGCTCGTCCTTTACTTCGTCGGACAGTATCGTCGTCGCAAGGTTGTACGTGACATAGTCGCCCATCGTCAGCGCCTTCTTTGCCAGACTGTTATAGTTCTCGACAGCCTTGCCTTCAAACTGCGTCGCCCTTTCCAGCGCGGCCCTCAGCGTAAGGTGCTTTGCCGGGTCCAGCGGTCCGATCGTGCTGTGCTTTGCCCACTCTCCCGGGTTGCTTGGCGCCCTGTCGCCGAGCTCGGAAATCCTGTCTGCAAGCAGCTCTGCGTGCATCAGCTCGCCGGTCGCCTGCGTCTTTAATGCCGCCGCATAGGTCACGAGGCCGATGCCCTCCATGTTTATGCCGACGTACCAAAAGTAGTGGAAAATCCGCAGTTCGTCGCAGTACGCCTTCTTTAGCAAGTCGACGATTTTGGCCGCGTTCTTGCCGAGGATCTTTTTCTCTGTCTTGCCCATGCAGGGTAGTTATGCGGGCGACTATTTATCCTGTGCTAGAACTGCACCAGATTGCGGTATTTCCGGTAGCGCTCCTCAACGTCGTCCTTTGTGATCGTCATCAGGCGCTTTACCCCAAAGTCCTCGACTGCAAACGAGCCCAAGACGTTGCCGTATATCACGGCTTCCTTCATCGTCGCGAAATCAAATTTATTTTTGCGCGCAATGTGGCCGAGGAAGCCGCCTGCAAAAGAGTCGCCGGCGCCGGTCGGGTCGACTATTTCGTCGAGGAAAAATGCTGCCGCCGGGAACACCTGGTTGTCGTTCGTAAACAGCACTGCACCGTGCTCGCCCTTTTTGATTATAGCAAATTTCGAACCCCACGACATTATCTTTTTGGCGCACTTTGCCAGGTTGGCCTCCTTGCAGAGGAGCCGTGCCTCATTGTCGTTTATCACCACGCCGTCTGCCATGCCTATCATCCTGGCTACGTCGTCGCGGCTGCCGTTTATCCAGAACTCTATGGTGTCGCACACCACCAGCTTTGGCTTCTGGAAGTGCCGAAGGATCTTGATGTTCTGCTTTGGGTCGTTGTTTGCCAGGTACACGTATTCCGATTTTGCGTACTCTTCCGGGATAACAGGGTCAAAGCCCGCGACCACCCCCAGCTCGGTCTTGTTTGTCGTCCTGTTCGACAGGTCGTAATCAAAAGTCGAATCGTAATGGAACGTCTTGCCTCCCTGCACGATGACAATGCCCTTTGTGTCGATGCCCTTTGACCTGATCGCCCTGACATGGTCTGCAGGCATGTCCGACCCCACGACCCCGACTATGGACGTCTGCGCGAACATGCTTGACGAAATGGAGGCAAACGTGGCCGCGCCGCCCAGTATCCTGGTCTCCGTCCGGAAAGGGGTGCGCGTAGTGTCGAGTGCCACCGTGCCAAAGACTGTCAGCAACGCCCGTGAACAAGCGTTTTTTCGTAAATAAATGCTTGCCACCACCATTAAATATCGAGCAGGGCTGATCATCCGCAGTTGCGGCTAGTAGTTGCGATCACCGGCGCCTCCGGAGTCATTTACGGCATAAGGGCGCTTGAAGTGCTCAAAAAGCTAGGAGTCGAGACGCACCTCATCATGAGCGAGTGGGGCGCAAAGAACGTCAAGATAGAGACCGACAGGACAGCCGAATATGTCAGGTCGCTTGCCACGAAATGCTATGAAGACGACAACATGGCCGCGGCAGTTTCAAGCGGCTCGTTCAAGACAGACGGCATGGCAGTGGTCCCTTGCAGCATGAAGACGCTTGCCAGCATCGCAAACGGATTTGACGACAGTCTTGTCTCAAGGGCGGCAGGCGTGTGTATCAAGGAGCAGCGCAGGCTCGTGCTCGTGCCAAGGGAGACTCCGTTGTCGAAAATACACATTGGCAACATGGGCAGGGTTGCGGATGCCGGCGTGGTGATCCTGCCGGCGATGCCGGGGTTCTACCACAGGCCAAAGACCATGGACGACCTGATAGACCACGTGGTGGGCAAGGTGCTCGACCAGTTCGATATCGACCACGGCCTTTTCAAGCGATGGGGCGGCCAGACCGTATAAGGATTTATAATATTGCGGTGCCAATTACATTTGGAAATGCCGGCCTGGGGTGACCCGGAATAGCCCGATACAAGAAAAAGTACGCGAGCCGGTCGGTCGACTTTATCGTCCCGCTCATTGCGCTACTGTTCATCGGGGTCATGTTTGTCCTGCTCTCCCGCTCGCAGGGAGGCGTCGGCTTTATCTTCCTCGCAATCGCGTCCGGCCTCATGATCTACTGGGTGCGCGAGGTGAGGATGATGGCGCGGTCGGAAGAAAGCAAGATGGCAAAAGAGATCGAGCAGAAGGACTGGGTCTACGACCTGATAAAGAACAACGACGAAATGGTCTTTGTCGCAGAGGTGCCCGGCCCGGAGAACCAGATAAACGTCCGTCTGACAGCGGGCCTGCTGCGCATAAAGGGCGGCCAGAATTTTACAAGGGAAGTCCCGCTGGAATTGACGCAGGAAATGGGCATATCCGACTACAAGTACAGAAACGGCGTGCTAACGATCAAGATTCAGAAGGTTTAGCTTCGTCGCGGTCTTCCCACAGGCGCATCCTGTCCATCTTTTCCCTCCTCCTCGCGTCCTGCAGCATGGCGTAGACGCTCTTGTGCATGCTACCCTTTGCAAGCATCACTATCGCGTCGGTCGCAAGCTTTACCTCCTTGAAATTGCCGATAAAGCCGACCATGTGGCCGTATACAGATACGTGGCAGCCGGTGAGCTCCTCTATCATCCGGCGCGCCTTGCCCCCTTCGCCGATTATCCTGCCCTTGATTCGCTCCAGCGCGTTTGGCGACTTGCCGGCATAGTCGTGCAGGTCCATCTGCTGGAACATTATCTCCTCGTCCTCAAAGAGCCGGGACGCTCGCTCTGGCGAGAAGCCTCGAGAAATGGCGGTTATCACCTCGATTGCCCTGAACGCCTCCATCTGCTCAACCGGCCTGTTGCCGGAGATCGTCGCGTCGCCGCTTTCGCTGTCGATCTCTATTTCTACTCCGCACCTCTTTTCGATCTGCTGCTTTACCTTGCCGCCCTTGCCTATAATGGCGCCTATCCTTTCTTTCGGGATTTTCAACGTGTGTTGGAAGCTCATTGTTTGTTTTCGCCTTTGATTTTTTCTACTGTCTGCGCGACATCGAGAACTTCGATCCCGCGCTTTTCAAAGAACCTAGTTATGTTCAGCACGTCGCGGACTAAAAATTGTTTTGAATTTGGGTGCTGGATGTCGACCGCCGAGCCAAAGTCAAACAGCATGACGCCGTCGCCGGTCTTGAAGATGTTGTACTCTGACAGGTCGGCGTGGACCAGCCTTGCCTTTTGGTACAGCATTGCCATCTGCTCGATCACCTCATCATAGTCGTCGGAGGTGACCTCTGACTCTATCAGGGGAGGCACGGAGTTGCCTTCGCTGTCGCCTATAAACTCCATCACGAGCACGTTCTTTTTCACGGCTATCGGCGCCGGGACCCTTACGCCGGCGGCGTGCGCGGCCTTCATATTCTTGAACTCTTTTCTCGCCCAAGCGGCGATCAGGCTGCGCGACCCGGGCTTTATGTCTGAAAACCGGGGGTCGCCGACGATGTACTGCATGCGCTTCTTGAACTCGGCGCTCACGGTCAGGTATATCTTTAGTATGCGGAGCGACCCGTCGGGCGCCACGGCGATGTAGACCTTGGACTCTTTGCCTGCGGCAAGCGAGCCCCTGACATGCTGTATCACGCCGTCGTCCCTCAGGTCGTTGATAATCATGACGGTCTGCACGTCAAAAACGTCGTCGAAAACCTGGTAGTCCTCGGAGCGCTTGACGAGCAGCCTGCTCTCCCGCTCCCGGCGCGACAGATGCCTGTCGGCCCTGTCCATCGCCTTTTGCCCCTCCTCTTTCGGCAGCTCGTCATAGTCTTCTGACAACATGTAGAACTGGCGGCCTTTTGTTATTATGTGTAGTGCTGCAGCTATTTACGCTACATGTGCTGGAACTTGTAGATCATGAGGAACGGCACGCCAGAGATTTTGCGCACGCTGGCCTCTTTTGCCAGCCTTAAATCGAGTGCCTGCTTTATTATCCTGTCGCCCACCAAATTTGCGATGCCGCACTTTAGCAGAAGGTCCTGTGCGTACGGCTGCTCGATGACTTCCTGCTGGTAGTATTCCATTGTAAGGTTGATGACAAGGCCGTCCTGCTCCAGCTTTCTCCCGATCAGGTCGAGATCGCAGATGTTGACCATGATCGTCCCCTGGTAGCGCGTGGTCCTTGCGGCGTATGACAATTGCTGACCTATGAAGGCACTGTATAATGAGGGTTGCTCTCAGCCGTACGTTTCGATCTTTATGTCAAACGACCCGTCCTTGCGCTTGCTCCGATTGGTGACAAAGCCAAGCTGGCCCAGGATCGCGACCACCGAATCGATCGTCCCCTGGTAGCCGCAGATGTGGAAGAATGAGTTTTCCGGCGTGACCTTTTCGCCCACTGCTTTTTCCAGCTGCAATCGAAGCAGCGACTCCACCCTGCCGGTGCTTCCGCGCCAGCCCTGCGACAGCGGGTGGTCCGGCCTGCTCACAGTCGGCAGGTACTTGAAGTGCGGGTCGTCCGCGGCCAGCCTCTCAAGTACGTCGCGGTAGCCGAGCTCCTGCGCATATTTCGCGCCGTGCAACAGCACTATTTCCCTTTTCGACCCGGCGCTCTTCAAATGCAGGGCATAGCTGATAAACGGCGCCACGCCGGTCCCCGACGCGACCAGCACCAGCCGGCGCGTCTCCCGCGAGCCGTCTGCCTTTTTGTCTTCGATGGTAAACGCGCCGGCTGGTCTGCGCCAGTAGAGCTCGCCACTGCCGCCCATCTCGAAGAGCACGCTCGTGAACTTGCCCATCACCGGCTCTGTCGCCCACTTTATGTAGAATTCAAAGTGCCTTTTTTCTTCAGGCGGCGAAGAAAGCGAGTACGCCCTGTACGTTATCTTGTCCTCGCCGTCAACCTTGAGCCCGAGCGCCACGAACTGGCCGGCCTTAAAGTCCGGCACCGCGCTCCCGTCAGCCGGCTGCACCCTGATTATCGCGAGATCCGGCGTCAGGTTTTCGCGGTAGGTTATCCTGCCAACATTTGGCGGCGCCTGTCCACTCATATATTTACCAGCTGTGAAATCGCTTGGCTATATTTGATTATGCTTTTATTGGAGGGGAAAAGAGCTATGCTGGTTTGGCAAGCAAGAAGGGAGTGGCGCTCACCGTCGGCATTGCTGCAGCGATCATTGGATCGAGCTTTCTGATATGGTATATACCCCAGAGCAACCCGGGCACATTCATTGATGCCCCGCGCACCGACAGCGAGATAATCGGGGACGTTTACGGCCGGCACAACGACCTTGCCATCGACGTCGACACTAGGTTTGAGCAGTGGAAGAATGACGATCCGGCGGCCGGCGACATGGCTGCCCAGCTTGACTCCGCAAAGACGCAGATAGGAGAAATGCGCCAGCAGCTTGACAATCGGCGGCCGGCGCAGGAGTGGCAGGAGAGCTATGGCATTTACGTGCAGGCGCTGGACGCATACGCGGCGTACCTCGGCGCGCTGGAGCAAAAAGTAGACGGCGGCGACAGGACCGACCCTGACCCAGGGCTTGCGCAGGAATGGCAGGGCCTCGTCGACGAATCAGTCAGCGCCATGCCAATCAACGACTAGCTATTTCAGGATGTCCAGAATCCGGTCGATCCTCGCGTCGGTCTTGAACGCGCCAGTGTTGAGCGCAGTTTTTGAAGCGACAAACCCGGCCGACTGCAGCTTTTCGATTATCTTTTGCACGGAATGCGGGTTTGTCCTGAGCTTTGACGAGATTTCGTCGGCCCGGAAATAGTACGGTATTTCGCTGGCTTCTTCAGCCGCGGCGTCAAGCACTTTTTTGCACTGCCTGTCAGCTTCGTACCTGAGCATTTTTTTCACAAACTCTTTGTCGTGGAACGGCCCCGTCCACAGCTGCCCGCCAATTTTCATTGCGCTGCCGCACAGCTCGCATTTCGCGGCGCCGTATTCTTTGGCCTTGAAGCGGTGGCCGCACTGGAAGCAGTGCATCACGTAGCCGATGCTGCGGTAGACGTCATTTGCTTCGCTGCTGCTCACCGAGACTGAAGCGTAGACGCGCATGTAGTGCATCGTGGCGTGGACGAACACCGGCCTTATCGACAGCTCGAGCCTTGACGCGGTCAGCGCCAGAAGCGAGAGCAACAACCGGATTGCGGTTTCGTTGCCATAGCTGTTGTTAAGCGGCCTGCCGTAGTAGCGGCGCAGGCAGACCTCCGGGTATATGCCGCAGAGCACCGCAGTGTCAGTCGCGGTTATCGACACCAGCCCGCCGTCCAGCACGGCCCGCAGCACGCAGTCAATGTGCCTTGCAGGCGTGCCAAACGGGTCCAGGTCCACTATGCCAAAGCGCTCGCCTTCGCCGTCCCCGTGCAAAAGGAACTTGCACACTTCGTCGATTGAAAAATGGCACTTGCCGCTTACAGAGTTGATCGTGGCCGCTTCGTTGGCAGTCCCTATCGCGACGGAGTTGATGTCGTTCCCGTAGACCTGCTCTATTTCCGGCGCCTCGACTGCGACTCTAAGGGCACGCGCACCTGTGCCGGTGAAAGAGTCTGCAAACGTCTTGCGTGAAAGCGACTGGGCAGACGCCCTGTACGCAAGCACAGAGAGGTCGCGGTTTAGCTTTGCGGCGGGGTTATAGAACGCAGGAACCTTGGGTGGGACCCTGGCGGTGAGCGATAATTGCGGAACGAGGAACGTCGTCCTGCCCTCCACCGTCCTGACGAAATCAGCCACGGCATGATTGCACGGATGCGATATTTATAGCAGAAACACGCTTCTTGTTTTACCAGCGCAAGTGATAATAAACACCCTGCAAATCAGCATAGTGAATAATTTGCGGTTGCACGATGGCATTCTAGTCGGCGGCGTCGACGAGGCAGGCCGCGGCTCTATCATTGGCCCGCTTGTTGTTGCAGGCATCAGCGTCAGGGAAACGAAAATCGCACTGCTCTCTGAAATGGGCGTCAGGGATTCAAAGGCGCTGACTGCAAAGGCGCGCGCCCGGCTTTTCGGCGAGATAATGAAGGTCGCCGATTCCGTCTGCATCCGCAAGGTAAACCCGGTCGAAGTCGACGACAGCGTGTCGCTCCGGGGGCTAAACAGGCTGGAGGCAAAGGTCATGGCTTCAGTCATCAACAACATCGGCGCCGACGAGGTCTATGTCGACTGCTGCGACGTCAACCCGGAAAGATACAGAGACTACATCGGGCAGCACCTCAGCTGCAGCCCGAAGGTGCACTCGATGCACCACGCAGACGCGACCAACGTAGTAGTGTCGGCGGCGTCGATAGTCGCCAAGATAACAAGGGACCACGAAGTCGAGGAGATACGCAAAAAGTACCGCGCCATCGGCAGCGGCTACCCGTCCGATGACCGCACGATGCGCTTTATCCGGCGCTGGGTAAAGAAGAATGGATCCGCGCCAGAGTTTGCCAGAAAGTCATGGAAGCCGCTCCGGCTATTGCTTGAGCAGACGACGCAGTGCAAGCTCAGGGCTTGAAGACGCAGTATATCATGCCGTGGTCCTTGTCGAACGGATCGAGGGTCAGTATCTGGTCTATCGAAAAGCCGTTCTTTTCCAGCCTGGCTGCCTCCTGCATTATGACTGCCCGGGGCTCCATCGTGACGTCGATGCTCCGCGTCTTTATGACCAGAAGCATGATGCCGCCCTTCTTCAAATAGGCTGTGCAGTTTGCCATCGCGATCTCTGTCTGGTCCGGCTGCGCAATGTCGCAGTAGATGACGTCGACTTTGCCAAACACCGCAAAATAGGACTGGGGCTTCCTCGCGTCTTCAAGCACCGGGACGACGTTCTTTCTCTTTGACGCGACGTTTTCGATCAGCTCCCTTGCGACCCTCGTGGCTGGCTCGACTGCAAACACGATGCCCGACGGTCCGACAATGTCAGATACGTGGCTGACGGTGGTGCCGGTGGACGCGCCCAGGTACAGCACCTTGGTGCCGTTTTTTATCGGCATGTTTTTCATGCCCTTTTTCAGCGAAGCCGCAAGCTTGCTCCTGAACGGGTCCCACAGCCGGTATTCCTCGCCCTCGTGCTTCACCAGCTTTTCGCCGTAAACGTTATTCCCCTTGACTAGGTTGAGGGTGGCGGCGTTTTTCTCGCCGTTTACCGATATCCACCTAATAGCGTCGCTTTCCAAATTTCTTTCTTCTGTCCTTCTTCTTTCTCGTATCACGTGTATCTCTTCCCGCGCCACCGCCACCACCACCTCCGCCATATCCACGTCCGCCGCCACCATACCCGCGGCCTCCGCCACCGCCGCCTTCATACTGCTGGCGCTGCACGTGCTCCCTGTATTTCCTGTCCCGCTCCTTCTCCGGCACCGGCTCCTTGTACTTTTCGCGGATCTCGTTGATGCGGGTGTTCAGGCGGTCTCGTATCATGCTGTCCTTTCCTTCGTGGCGGTAATAGTCGATCCTTGCGGCTATCGCCACCTTTGACGCGATTGCACGCGCTATCTTGCCCCGCTGCCACTTTGGCGCTGAATGAATGAGAGGGTGCTGGAATATCAGCCCGTGTTTTGGCGGCCTGGCGCCCGTCTTGAGCGCCCTGAACAGCGCCTTCTCGGCGCCCAGCACCTGGATGGTGCTCGCCGGTAACACCGCGAGCCTCGCCAGGCTGCCCGCCTTGGCGACTATCCTTGCGCCCACCGACGCCGTCAGCAGCTCCTTGACGTTTGGCGCCACGGTCTCCATCGCGACTTCGATGTGGTCTGCGAGCACGCGGCGCAGATCTGACTGCGCTATCACCTGGTCCGCGAGCCTCTTTACGATCGCAAGGTTCTCCGGCGTCATGTCGCCTCCCTTGCTGCGCCTTGCCGCGTCAAGCATCACTTCGACCTTTTTGTCCTGCATGCCGGCGCTCTGCAAAATGTCCGCGGTGATGCCCTCCCGCAGCCCCGCCCTGCTCACGATCTCGGCGTACGCCACGAGGCTCTGCAGCAGGTTGTCAAGCTCTGGAAAGTGCAGGCCGTACCACTCGCGCATCCTCGCGCCCACGGTGTTGATTATCTTGTCCAGCTCGTCCAGCGCGTTTATCGACTGGATGATGTGGAGGTCGAGCCGCTCCGACGCTTCCTTTACCCTAGACGACGACAGGCTTATCGCAAATTCCCGGAGGGCCTGCATCGCCTCCTGGTCGCTGCCGGCGAATCCGGCCTTGACGATATAGCCGGGCTTGCTGTCCTGGATCGACTGCTGCTGGTCCTCCTGCATAAGCTGGCTGTTCAATCCGGCCTGGCGCAACACCGCCGCCATGCTTGCGTCGTTTGCCGTTACAGAGTCAAATAATCGTAATTTTTCTATAAACTGCTTGATTTCGTCTGGGGTCGCGCCGCTCTTTAGCAGCCTGTACGACCTAGTCGCATTATCGAACTTTTTTGACGCCACGAGGCGGCCGCCCTGGTCAAACGCGGCCACGCCAAGCTCCATGAGGACTACAGAGCAGTTATTTGCCATCCAGAAGACCTACAGTGCAGCCATTTAAAAAAGCTAGCATTATTACCTGAAAGGTGGATACATAGCGCATGGGGCTTGAAGCCGGCGACAGGAAGGAGCTGGAGTCGCTTATCAAGGCGGCCGCCCACGACGCAAGGACGCCGATAGGGCTTGCGCGCAAGATGGTGCCGACACAGGGCAATATCGAGGATTTCGTATACGGCCTTGTCTCCGGCATGGTGATGGGCAACTTTATCGCGCAGTTCCAGAGCCGGAACGGCAGGCAGCCTGACAGGGACGAAACCGCGGACATATTGTCAATAATGATGTCCAGGATGCCGCGGCTCCGCATGTCGATAATGAAAGAGCTCGATCTGCGCTAGAGTGTAAACGTTTATCTAACGAACGGCATGATTATTTTCCGCGTTGCTGGATAAGGACAAGTCCAAGCTGCCGGTCGCCATCAAGGACGTCGTTATCATTGGCGTCGGCGTCCTTGCAGTCTGGCTGGTCATCTGGGTCAGCTTTGGCTCAAACCCGTTCTACGTGGTGTCCAGCGGCAGCATGGAGCCCGTGCTCATGGTCAACGACGTGCTCATCGTGAGGGACGGCGGCTCATGGGAGGAACTCGTCGTGGGCGATATTATCGTTTTCAATCGGCCGGACGGCGGCGACAGGGTCATCGTCCACCGCATCATCGACATTGACGAAGACTCTGACGGCGACAGGACTGTCAGGACAAAGGGAGACGCAAACCCATCGCCGATACCGGGGACTGACTACCCGATCCAAGAAGATGACTATATCGGCAAGGTGATCTCTGTGGTGCCGGGCATAGGCGTCATAACCAAGGTTATCAGCCCGCCTGTCAACTATATCATAATAGCGATAATCCTCGGGATCCTGTTCTTCAACAGGCTCAGCAGGAGGGACAAGGGCAAGCAGCCGCCGGCAGCCGCCGATGGTACAAGCCAGCCGCCGGCATGAAGTCCAGGACAGCATACCTTGCGTTCAACACGCCGACTCGGCGCGCGTTTATCAACATCACGCCGCAGGTCGCAAAAGTAGTCGCGGAAAGCGGGGTGAAGGAAGGGCTGTGCCTGGTCAACGCGATGCATATCTCTGCCAGCGTGTTTATCAACGACGACGAAGGCGGCCTGCACCAGGACTTTGAAAAATGGCTTGAAAAGCTGGCGCCCCACTCGCCAGAAAGTTATATGCACAACAGGACCGGCGAAGACAACGCAGACGCCCACCTGAAGCGGCAGGTGATGGGCAGGGAAGTGGTGGTCGCGATAACAAACGGCGAGTTTGACTTTGGGCCGTGGGAGCAGATATTCTACGGCGAGTTTGACGGCAAGCGGCAAAAGAGGGTGCTCGTAAAGGTAATAGGGGAATAGCTGCCCGCAGGCTGCATTTATTGCAACTTGTCTGGCATAATTGACACAGGATTTTGATAGAGCAGGTTAATTCTACTATAATACGGTAGCAAGCAGGTATATATATAGCGCCTTTATAAAGCGGCTGTAATGCCACAGACCAAGCCCATCGTCAGCATCGAAAACGTAGTGGCTTCAGCCACGGTGAACCAGACCGTTAACCTTAACCTGATTACCCAGATTTTTCCTGATGTAGAATACCACCCGGACCAGTTCCCCGGCCTGGTGTTCAGGCTCAGGTCGCCCAAGACTGCGACCTTGATATTCAGCTCGGGCAAGATGGTCTGCACCGGCGCCAAGTCGGAGAAGATGGCGATCCAGGCGGTCAAGAACGTCGTGTTGAAGCTGAAAAAGGGCGGCATACCGCTAGAGCACGATCCGCAGATAGAGATCCAGAACATCGTGGCGTCTGCAAGCCTGGGCGGCAAGATCCACCTGGAGCTCGCGGCCAGGGTGTTGCCAAGGAGCATGTACGAGCCGGAGCAGTTCCCGGGCCTCATCCACAGGATGCTCGACCCAAAGACGGTAATCCTGCTCTTTGCAAGCGGCAAGCTGGTGTGCACGGGGGCAAAGAAGGAGAGCGAGGTCTACCGCGCAGTCGGCAACCTGCACACACTGCTTGAAGAAAAGAACCTGATGATCTACGAGGGCTAGCCCGTTTCGTACTCTCCTACCGAAGTCATTTGCTTCATGACGGACTCTAGGGCGTTTTCGTCCACCAGCCCGGCCTTGTACAGCGCGTTTACGATGTCGTTGATTCCCGCCACGGCGTGGAGCTTTACCCGCATCTTTTTCAGCCGGTCGTCCGCCCCTTCGTGCCGGTTGACAAGCGCCACGACGTCTTCCACGATCGCGCCGTTGGCGCGTATCGCTTCGACCGCGCCGCTGACCGACGTGCCGGTGGTCGCGACGTCGTCGACAATGACCACCTTTGACCCGGACTTTAGGAAGCCCTCGATCGTCTTGCCGGTGCCGTACTCCTTTGACTCTTTCCTCGCGTAGATGAAGGGCTTGCCCATTTCGTAGGCAAGGGCCGAGCCGAACACGAGCCCGGAGGTGGGCACCGAGGCAAACGTGTCAAACTTGCCCACTTTTTTTGCCACCGTGTCCTTCATTGCACCTATCGCCAGCCGAAAATGCGGCGGAAAGCTGGGCAGGACCCGCAGGTCGATGTAGTAGGGGCTCTGCTTGCCGCTTGCGAGCGTGAACACCCCGAACCTCAGGGAGTTACTCTTGAGCAGGAACGAGGCGAATTCGAGCATAAAGTCCTTGGCGGTCATAGCATACATGTAAAAAAGGATTTATTTTAACCCTTCATGACACAGGGTGGATGCCAGAGATTTGGCTCAGGTACGGCACCACCGACGTGGTGCTCGACATCAGGTTTGAAAACCTGGCGAACCAGATCTCGGCCAGCTTTCCGGCGCTGCCCGAAGAAGAGGTAAGGACGGCGATTGCCGGCGTGCCGCTGGCCGACAACATGCTGGTCCTCGCGCTGTCAGGCTCTAAAGCCGCTGGCAGGGCGATTGCAATGCTTGTAGGGCAGGCCCGCGAAAAAGGATTCAATGTCACGGTGGACGTGCCGCAGAGGATGGCCGGCGCCCTTCGCGCCAGCCTGGCAGGCAATGAAACGATTTCGATAAACCGCATCGACTACCAGTCTCTGCAGGAGCGGATGGGCAAGTTCCAGAGCACGGTTGTGGTTTCTGCCGTCGGGTACGACCCGCTCTTTGGGTTCGCCGGCGCGCCCACCATGTTGCTGCACAACCTCCTTCCCGACAAGATGGAAGAAGCGTTCAAGGCGAGGAAGAACAACCGGCCGGTGCCCGGCGTGCATGGAGGGCCGCTAAAGGTCGCCACTTCCGCGGCGGCAGGCATCCCGGCTGCGTCTGTCGAGCTCGTGGCCAGCAGCGGCGGCATTGCAGGAGTCCACACGGGGAGCATAAACGAGGCATTCGATAAGGCCGTCTCGCAGCTCCAGTCGATCTCGGCTGTCGAGACCGACCTGGTAAAGTGCGCCATAATAAGCGCAAGCGGCGAGGTCGGCGTGCATTCTACACTGTCCGGCTCGCTCAACTCGCTCTGGAACTCTGCCCACGCGGTGAAGGAAGGCGGCGCGGCGATACTGGTTGCGGAAAACCGCGAAGGTGTAGGAGGCGGGGCTCTCCAGATGTTCATAGAGGACCGGCTCAAACAGGAGCAGCTGCAAGCGAGCCCGTATGTCGACGGCCTTGAGCACCTGCTGTTCATAGAAGAGCTGCGGCAGAAGATAGAGCTCGGGCTTGTGTCGACCCTGCCGCACTATTACGCAAGGGGCAAGCTGGGCTTTACCACCTATGCAGGCATGAAGGACATCCTTGACAAGCTGCCGGAAAAGCAGGGCAGGAACTTTAAGGCGCTGGTCCTGTCAGACGCCGACATTGTACTGCTCAAGAACCGAGGCTGATAAAGCCAAAGAGCTCTGATGGAATTGGCGCGCATAACACAGCAAGCCCAAGCGCCACGAAAAATAGCGCTTTGCGCGTTGACGAGAGCGGGGTGACGTCGTCAAGTGGCGCGCTTTCCGGCGCCCTCATGCTAAAGAACAGGATCAAGAGCGCCATCGGGTACAATCCGATGACAAACAGTATCGCAATGCTGGCGTAGGTCAGGATCTTGTGCCACCGCACTCCAAGCGCAGACCTAGCTAGGTGGCCGCCGTCAAGCTGCCACGCCGGCATCAGGTTCATAAACGTGATCAGGAATCCGAGCCAGGCCGCAAAGAGCACCGGCGATATAACAAGAACCATGTTTTCGGCTCCCATGCCTGTCAGGTACACGGTAGCCATCATGAGCGCGCTTTCTCCAAACGGAAGCCGGCCGAGCCGGTTTTCTCCAAACAACCTTTCAGCTTCATCTGAAGTTATGAGGGTCGATATGGTAGAGCCATAGATCGACACTATTATCGTCACTATCAGGCCCGCTATTGGGCCGGCAATGCCCACGTCAAACATGACATTCCTGTTGGTCATGTGGCCCCTGAGCACTATCAAGGCCCCAAATGTAGGAATGCCAATCACTGGTAAGCCGGGTAAAAAGTACGGCCATGACGCCTTGATGCCGTACTTTCTGTTGGCCACCACGTGTCCGAGCTCGTGTATGCCAAGTATTCCCATCAATGATAGAGTATAGATGCCTGCCAGCAGGATTGGGTTTTGCACCTGCGAACTCGCAAGGGGAGAGCTGGATCTGAATATGCCGTCAAATAGTACTATGCAGATGGTGGTGATGAAAAGCAGGGCAGGAACTGACTGCCTGTACCTGTTTTTTGGCTTTTGCTTCTGCATCTTGACCACTGTGAGCACGATGCCGTCGTCCACGGAAAGCCGCATGGTAGACAGGGTGGGCATCAGCCTAGAGACGTACTTTGACCTCTTTGCGGCCGCGACCATCCCAACCTTTCCCAGCTCCTTCAGGAATGACGGGAACTTGTCCTTGATCTGCGAGTCGGCTATCAGAAACTGGGCATAGTCTTCCCTGACGTTTCGCTGGAAGTCCTTTACCGTAAAGAACGACGAGATTATAGGAAGCACTCGGGCATAGTCGCCGTTGAGGAAAGAAGTTGCCACCAGACGTTTCTTGGATGCCAACGCAATTAAAATATTGTCCCCGAAGAGACCCTTAAGGTTAAATAGTGTGTTTCTGTCTTTAGTTGTTGCATTGCAAACTGCTCTGCGAAAAGTGGGCGACTATGTCATACGCCGCTGCGACGAAAGCGACATCGCGGCAGTTATCGACATAAACATGGCCGCGCTGCCAGAGCACTACTCTGACTACTTTTTCGAGTCCATACTGCGCGAGCTCCCCGAAGCGTTCATTGTCGCAGAACTGGACGGCAAGATAATCGGCTACATCATGTGCAAGATCGAGTTCGGGTTCTCCAACTTCCGCAAGCTGGGCTTTGTCAAGAAGGGGCACGTAGTTTCCGTGGCCGTGCTCGAGGAACACAGGAACAAGGGCGTCGGCAAGGCGCTTATGCTCGAAGGCATAAACGGCGTCATGCACAGGAAGAGCGACGAGATCTACCTCGAAGTGAGGGTCAGCAACACCGGCGCGGTAAAGATGTATGAGAGGCTGAGCTTTGAGATAAAGTCCAGGCTGCGCTCGTACTATAGGGATGGCGAAGACGCCTACCTGATGGCGCTGGAATTGGGCTAAAAAGATTATTAAGATGCTGCAAACGCCTTTCCGCTATGAACGTTAAAAGAAAGGGGAGCAGGGGAACCGGCGCCGTCCTTCTCGCGGTTTCCATTCTTGCGTTCATTGCCTACGCCTACTTGATGCTCGGCACAGAGTGGGGCATGCTGGTGCTCCAGCTCACGGTCCTGGGCGCAGTGGCGGTCCTCCTGACTGTGCTCGGGTGGATCGGCTACACGATGCTCACCGCGCCAAGGGAAGAAGGAAAGCCTAGCGCGTGACTGAAACGTCGGCAACTATCTGGTATATCCTCGGGCCGACTTCCCTGACCACCCTTGTTGTCAGGACCTGGTGATCGTATTTTGCAAAGGCATCGTGCGCGTCTTCTAGCCCGAGCTCATTGCCTGCCTTTTTGTTGTCTGCCTTGACGTGGGCGAAATAGTGCACGATTCCCTTTTCCTTCAGCGCAAGCACCGCAGGATCGACAAACTCTTTTGCCCTCTCTGGCAGAGGCATGAGCACTCTGTCGGCCTGTCCCGCAAGCTGCCCCTTGATCACTTCGGCGGCGTCGCCGCATATCGAGACGACCCTGTCCTGCACCTTGTTCAGCTTTGCGTTGATTTTGTCGAGATCGCTTGCGGCGGAATTGGAGTCGATGCTGTAGATCTTGCAGGTCTTGTTCATTTTTGCGATGACGACAGAATACGTGCCCACGCCGGCAAACATGTTGACTATTGTTTCATTGTCGCCCACCATCCCGGCGATCCTGAGTCTTTCGGTGGACAGGCGTGGCGAAAAATAAGTCTTTGCCACGTCGACTTTGAACCGGCACGCGTGCTCCTTGTACTCTGTCACCGTCCTGTTTTC
>DASTTF010000031.1:0-4811 GCA_035760305.1 Nitrososphaera sp. | reverse complement strand
CAAAGAACAGGTTCGTCGAAATAATCAGGGAGCGGCATCCCTGGTGCGTTTCTCGCGAGCGCGTCTGGGGCACGCCGCTGCCGGTGTGGTCGTGCGCCAAGTGCGGTCATAAAGATCCATTGTTCTCAAGGGCAGAGATTGTGACAAAGGCGATAGAGCTCCCAGATGGGGAAGGGTTCGAGCTCCACCGGCCCTGGATCGACAGGATCAAGATAAAATGCGAAAAGTGCGGCGCGGTTATGCAGCGCGAGCAGTTTGTCCTTGACACGTGGCACAATAGTGGCGCCGCCCCGTACGCGTCGCTGACGGATCAAGAGTACACTGACCTGATACCGGCGACGTTCCTGACGGAGGGCATAGACCAGACAAGGGGCTGGGCCTACACGCTCCTTATGGAAAACGTGATCATGAACCAAGCCGGAGTTGCGCCGTTCCAATCGTTCCTCTTCCAGGGGCACGTGCTCGACGAAAAGGGCAACAAGATGAGCAAGAGCCTCGGCAACGTCCTTGAAGCGCGAGCCCTGTTGTCAGACAACCCTGTCGACCTGATAAGGCTGTACTTCATGTGGAAGTCGTCGCCCATTGAATCATTGAACTTTAGCCTCGACGAGATGAAGACCAGGCCGTACCAGATCCTGAGCACGCTTCACAACCTGCATGTCTACTTCAAGCAGAACAGCGAGTTTGACAAGTTTGACCAGGACAGGGATACGCTAGAGTGGGTCGCAGACAAAAATTTGCTCGGGCCGACCGAAGTGTGGCTGCTATCCAAGATGCAGGGGCTGATAGCGGAAGTGACCCGGGACTTTGACCGCTGCCGCTTCCACGAAGGCGCAAAGGCGATCGACGAATTCATAATCAATCACCTGAGCCAGACCTACGTCCCGCTTACAAGAAACATAATCTGGGACGACAGCGCCGAGAACCTTGACAGGCGCCTTGCCGTCTACTCTGTCATCGGCCACGTTCTGATGCAGATCGACATAATGCTCCATCCGCTGTCGCCTTTCACGACGGAATACCTCTACCTGACCTGCTTTGGCAGTAAAAAAAGCGTGCTACTCGCAGGCTGGCCGCAGCGCGACGAAAAGCTCGTCGACGGCAAGGTCGAGTCGGCGTTTGACACGATAAAGGAAATCGTGTCGCTTGCCAACTCTGCGAGGAACCTCGCCGGCCTCAAGAGGCGCTGGCCGATAAAGGAGGTCATGATCTGCGGCCAGGGGATCAAGTCGCTTGACGTCGAGGGCGTTTCAGACGCGCTCAAGGGCCAGCTCAACGCGGGGCAATATCGGCTGGTAGAAATAGCCGCCGGCTCTCAGCTGGAGAAGGTGGCAGGGCTGCTTGACAGCAAGATGCCGATCTCTGCCACCGTGTCGCTTTTGAGAAAGAACGTCGCGCCAAGGGTCAAGGCCGACATCGGCAAGGTCGCGCAGGCGTTTGAAGGTGCCGACAAGGTGTCGCTTCTCAATTCTCTAAGATCGGGCAGCTATACGCTTGCCTACGATGAAAAGACAGTCGAGCTGTCGCCGTCCGACGTCGAGATTGCGTACAAACCCGCGGAAGGGTACTCGTCTTCTGAAAGAGATGATCTGATAGTGTTCATCTCGACCACGCGCGACAAGGGCCTGACTGCGAAAGGGCTGTTGAGGGATCTGGCAAGGCAGCTACAGCAGCTGCGCAAGGAGCGGCAGTACAACCCGACCGACATCCTCAACGCGGCGTACGTCGCCGGCCTAGACGACGAAGAGATCGCAGCCCTGTCTGCCCTGAAGGACGAGTTGACGTACCTGGTGCGCGTAAAAAGCGCCATGCCGTCAAGAGAGCCGCTCGAGAAGGTCAGCTACAAGACTGTCGAGGTTGATGGCAGGGAATTCAAAATATCGGTGGAATAATTTTTCACCAGTTGGCGCGCAATTTTGCTGCTATAATGTAATATCCGCCTTTCTTATTGTCTGGATACAGGGGAGCAGGGATGCAAAATTATTGCCATCTACTGTGCAAGTAAAAAGAATTATTCGGCAGGTCAAAAATTGTTGTCATATTATCGTAAATAGATATTTCCTGACGGGTAGCTGATTGACCAACGAACAGGTAACCCTTGACAGCTGGGTTATGAGCAGGCTGAGAGACCGGCTGCGGAGGGCCTCGATAATAGCCAGCAGGACTGGCAGGCCGGTTGTGCTGTACCGGCACACAATCGAGGAGATCGACCACTCTGCGGAGGAAGAGATCGCCACGGTCAACGAGCAGTACGTCGTAGTTCAGGTCATCACGCACGGCGGCTTTATCCCGCCAAACTTCCAGCAGCAGTACGTCTTTACTTTTGAAAAGTTCCCTGACTGGATAATGAAGAGGAGCAACGAACTATTATCATTGTGCCTTGACAGTCTGGATCAAGAGATCGTCGACTGATCGTTCACTCTAAATAGCTCTAGTTTTCATTATAGTTGAAATGGCAAAGTTTGACGGCATAAAGGGGCAGGAGCTGCTCGATTTTGAAAAAGCCAAAGGCGAGCTTACACTAATTTTCAAGGATAACCGGTACCTGTTTCTTAAGGTTGGGACAGGCGATCTGGTAGTCGATCTAGCGACGTGCAATACGGTGAAGGGTCAGGAGCTACAAAATGTCGAAGAGGGCAGCGGAGAAATCACGCTCACGTTCAAAATCCACAAACTGCCAGTCAAAGTCGAAAGCGGCCAGATGCAGGTCGATTCCATCCCGGAATAGCGTCACTTGCTTTTGCTCTTTAGGTACTTTTCGTACATCGACCCCGCGGTCTCCTGCGACACCGACTGGACCGAGCCGGGCCTCATGCCCCGCAATTTTGCGATGGCTTGCTCTGCCGTGAGGTTCTGCTTCTTGACAAGGTACGCCGCGATCACCGCGCCGGTCCTGCCCTTGCCGGCGGCGCAGTGAACCATCACAGGCCGGCCGCTGCCTATCTGCTGGTCGATAAAGTCGACTGCCTGGTCAAGCTCCTCTATTGTTGGCGCGCCAAAGTCCTCCACCTGCAGGTGGAGGTAATCGATGTCGCTTCCGTCAAACCAGTCGGAAGGCAGCGCGACCTCCCTTACGGTCACTACTGACTTTATCCCCTGGTCGGCCAACCACTTAAACTCGTCCTCGGTCACGGGCAGGCCGCAGCCTGCCAGCTTATTCTCTACGACCCAGCTAAAGTTGGTGGGCCTGTCCATCATGCGGCCGTGGAACCAGCGGTATGCGTCGCCTATCTTTGTCAAGCAGCCACTCTAGGGCGGCTACAATTTATTAACAGTGCGCTCTGATTATTGATGATGCTCGAAGCAAGGTGCCCAGAGTGCGGCAAAAAGGCCGTGGTGAACGACGCCATGTCGGAGGTAAAGTGCAGCCACTGCGGGTTCTCTGCCACGTATGACGACTATATCGAGATAATGAAGGGCAATGCAATAGGCATGGCCGACAACTTTCAGGCAAGCTGGGACAAGAACCCTTTCTAGCTACCAGACGCCACCCTTATCGCTACAATCGTAATTCATGCCGCAATTTGGGCAGATCATGTGACACGCCGTCATGTTCTTCATTTCAAAACCGCAGCGTGGACATTCAATTTCTTCTTTGGATTCGTTCTGCTGCTCGGTCTCCAACAATGTTGCTGCAGCAGGGTAGCTTTTAACCGTTTCATGCCAAAAGGTTAATTAAACGTTGAAGGCGCCTGAATTTTGCTTTGGTCCAGTTCAAACTGGTCGTTTCAGACACAAAGGGCAAGACGATTGCGCAGGAGCTCAAGGACAGGGCTGCCCAGCCACTGGTGGGCTCTAGGATAGGCAACGTAATCGACGCAGCCGTTATCGGCGTCGCCGGCGGCAAGTTGAAAATAACCGGCGGAAGCGACAAGTCTGGAACGCCGATGCGCTCCGACGTCCACGGCGGGGTCAAGAAATACGTCCTCCTTTCTACCGGCGTCGGCAACAGGAGCGAAGCCCGCATAAGAAAGCTCGTCAGGGGCAACATGGTCACCGAAGAAATTTATCAATTGAACTGCATGCTGATTGAAGGCGCGCTGCCTGAAAAGCAGGCCGAAGCGGCGGCGCCAGAAGCGGCCGAGCCGGCAAAGAAAAAGAAGTAGTTTTTGCTTACCCTTATATCCCCGAGAATTTCACGATAGTTAACATTGCACTGGAAAGACACCCTGCCGGATTGGTACGTCAAGGAGTATGGCTACCAGCCCTGCGTCAACATCGGCACCTCCGGCCACGTTGACCACGGCAAGACGACCTTGGTCGAGGCCATAACCGGCGTCTGGACCAGCGCCCACAGCGAAGAGCTGCGAAGGGGCATCACGATCAAAGTCGGCTATGCCGACGCGGCGTTTTACAAGTGCCCGAAATGCCCGACCCCTGTCGGCTACAGCACGCAGCCAAAATGCAACAACTGCGGCGGCAAGAGCGAGCTCTCGCGCGTGGTGAGTTTCGTCGACTCGCCGGGCCACGAAAGCTTGATGGCAAACATGCTCTCCGGCGCAGCCCTCATGGATGGCGCAATACTTGTGGTGGCGGCAAACGAAAAGGTGCCACAGCCGCAGACAAGGGAGCACCTTTTGGCGCTTTCAGTGCTCGGCATTCAGCAGATCGTCCTTGTGCAGAACAAGGCGGACCTGACACAGTACGAGGAAGCACTTGAAAATTATGAACAGATCAAGGATTTTGTGAAGGGTAGCGTCGCCGAAAAGGCTCCAATCATTCCTGTGTCGGCGCAGCACAAGGTCAACATTGACGCGCTGATTGAAGCGATTGAAAACAACATCAAGACGCCGGCGAGGATAAAGAATGTC
>DASTTF010000030.1:0-4776 GCA_035760305.1 Nitrososphaera sp. | reverse complement strand
AAAAGGGAGTCAATCATTTATGTAATCCTCCCTTACCAGCCCCGAGCTGTCGGCTATCAAACCTATGCGCTGCAAGAGCCGCTCCGACGTAATAAATCCACCTTTGAGGAACTCGGGGTATATCGGGAGCCGGGCCCTCAGCCTTCGCCCCCTGCCTTCGGTGGCCTTTTGCACCGACGCAATGGAGGGCCACGGGACTTCCGGGTTGACGTGGTCGATGGTGACCGGCGATATTCCCCCCCAGTCGTTGATGCCGGCGTCGATGTAGCGGCCAAAGGCTTCAGGGTTGAGGTTCGGTGGCACCTGCACGTTCATACCCGGCATGATTATACGCGCCATCGCGACTGCGCGCAGGAAATATTCCGGCTGCGCCGGCTGAAACTGCGCCATGCCTGTCTCCGGCTTGGGCGCGAAATTCTGCATTATCACTTCTTGGATGTGGCCGTACCTCTCCTGCAGTTGCCTTATCGCAAACAACGAATCGACTAGCTCCCCTGGCGTCTCGCCTATTCCGACCAGGAGCCCGGTCGTCATGGGCATCCTTAGCTCGCCCGCGCTTTCAAGCGTCTTTATCCTCACCTTCGGGTTCTTGCTGGGCGCGCCTTCGTGCGGCATGCCCTTTCCCATCAGCCGCTCGCTAGACGTTTCGAGCATCACCCCGAGGCTCACGTTGGTGTCCTTTAGCGCCGACATTTCTTTTTTCGTCATGCTGCCGGCGTTCGTGTGCGGCAGCAGGCCCGTCTTTTCAAGCACGAGCTCGCTCATTTCCCGGATGTATTCGACTGTGGATGAATGCCCGAGGGAGTGCAGCCACGCGCCGGCCTGCCCGTACTTTTGCTCCGGCCGCTCGCCGGTGACAAAGAGCGCCTCCGTGCAGTGGAATTTCTTGCCGGCCTCGGCTATCGCCAGGACCTGCGCCGGCTCTAGCATCGAGAGCATCGAGTCGCCCGGCTCTTTCTTGTAGGTGCAGTACGTGCACGTGTCCCGGCAGAGGTTGACAAGATTGATGAACACCTTTCTAGAATACGTGATTGCGCCGGGCTTTGCCATGTCCCGCATCCTGCCGGCGGCTGCGACCAGCATGTCAGTGGCGCACTCTGCCATCAGCTGGCGCGCTTCGGCTTTTGCCACCGGGGATTCCATCGCCCGATTGAGCATCTCGGCTACGGCGGGGTTTGCAAGCAAGTGCGGTATTGAAAGGCGGTCCATTATTAATAAACGATCTTGCTACGGCGATTCCTGCTGGCTGGGCCTTGCCCCGAGCACCGCCGTGACGCTCATTTCCTGCCCGTCGCGCAGGACGGTCAGCTGGAGCTCGTCGCCTACCGCCTTTTCCCTCTGCAGGTACACAAGTATGTCGTCTATTTTTCTTACAGTCTGGTTGTCTACTCCGACAATGACGTCGCCCCCGAGCTTGACTGGCACGCCGTCTATGGTCGCGTCCTCGTCTCCTCCCCGGATGCCTGCTGCCTCCGCGGGGCTGCCTGCGACCACTTCCATCACCAGAAATCCGCGTGGCTCTTCAAGGCCGAGGCGCTCCGCTATGCCCGGCGTCATGTCCCTGCCGGCCACGCCAAGCCACGGGTGCTGGAACGACCCCGCGGTGATGAGCGACGGCACGACCTTGTCTATCGTGTTTGACGGGATCGCAAAGCCGACTCCGGCGAACTGGCCGGTGGTCGAGTAAATGGCAGAATTGATGCCTATCACCTCGCCCCTCATGTTGAGCAGCGGGCCGCCCGAGTTGCCGGGGTTGATCGGCGCATCAGTCTGGATAACATCTGGTATGGAAAAGTCGCCGGCCTCCTGCGCGGGTATCAGCCTGCCGAGCCCGCTGATGATGCCGGCGCTCATGGAGCCGGAAAGCCCGAACGGGTTGCCGATCGCGGCCACCTGCTCGCCCACCCTGATCGCGGACGAGTCTGCAAGCGGCAGCGGGACTAGCTTTTCCGGCGGAACTTCTTCCACGTAGAGGACCGCAAGGTCGGTGAACGGGTCAGAGCCTATCAGCGACGCGCGGTAGACGGTGCCGTCGAGGAACGTGACATCGACCCTGCCCCCGCCGTTCACCACGTGGTCGTTTGTGATGATGTGGCCGTTGTTGTCGTAGACAAAGCCCGAGCCGAGCCGGGAGTCAAACCCGCCGGTTTCGTCGCTGTCGGTTATCTGAACGACTGACTTTTCCACTCTTGTGAACAGGTCCGGAAGGCTCAGCTCAGAGTCTGAAGCCTCGACCGTGCTCACCTGCCCCACTTCAAAGGCGTCATCGTCGAGGCCGGCCCTCCCGTCCTGGCCCGTCTGCACAAAGTCAAAATCGTCAACCAGCGGGACGCCAAGGTCGTCGAGATCAACAAACTGCGAATACGCGAAAAAGATTGCAACGCCGGCGATGATAATTCCCGCCGCCAGGACTGCCTTGTTCAATGCCATTGAAAATATCATGCCATCATCTAATAATCTTTTGCCCGAATGAAAAATAAGGGCGCCGCGCGCCTACCTGCTGATGTAGGGCGCGCTCAGCTCGACCTGCGGCTCTTCTATGAACTCGGCCAGGCGATTGTAGTAGAGCAGGAATTCTCTTCCCTTGTCCGTGGTCCTGTAGACCACACCGCCTTGCGAAACGTCCTGCGCGATGAGCCTCTTTCCAATCAGCTCGCTCAGGTACAGGTGCACCTGTTCGTAGCTCAGGTTCGCTTTGTACATGATGTGGGTCTTTTTTATTCCCGACGTGGCAAGCGCCAACACGTCGCCCATGATCTGGATCTTTCCCCTGTTGTTTTTGCGTTCTGGCATCATTTCTGCAACTATATCAGGCTGCAGCATACATTAGGTGCATGGCGTTTCACGTTGCTGGAACGGCTGTTCCACCGATTTGTATTACAGAATCTTAGCGTATGGGGTGCTGGCTTTCGCTTACGGTATACTGCCTGCCCCGCCAGCTCACCGCGCCCTTCTTGCTTGCGTCGGCTATTGCTGACAGAAAGCCAAGGGAGATGATGGCGCCGCTGAGCGGTGAGGCGAGCGCGTACGCCGGGCTCTCGAACACCCCCAGCCTGCACTGGACGGCCGTGGTCGCGATCACCAGCGCAACCGTCGCCAGCTGGACGCCGAGCAGGATCTGGAATGAAACGTTGCCGGCGAGCGCGGCCGCAGGCAGGTACGGGAGGAACGCGAACGGCGCAAACAGGATAAAGAAGACCGCTGCCGCCATCATGTACGCGCCGGACCTGTTCTGGTAGTAGAGCGGTATCATGAGCCGGCGCAGGCCGTGCCACAGGGTCGGCAGGTCCCGGGCCCACACGGCCTCTATCTGGCGCTCGCCCCTGACCATCTTTAGCCGGAACTTGGCCTCCTTGACCTTGCCCCCTAGCGCGCCGTCTTCCACCAGCTCATGCCTCACGCCTTCGTGGGTGCCGACGGCCTCGTACGTGCTTCTTGTAATGGCGAAAAAGCTGCCGAAAAAGTAGCCAGTCTTTGTGTTCGGGTCATTGACGCGCAGGGGCGAAAAGCGGGTGTGCAGAAACGTCGCCAGGGCAGGCAGCGTGATCTTCGTCCAGAAATCGTTGCAGATCAGCTTTGGGACCGCGGTCAGCGCGTCGAGGTTCTGCGAAACCATCTGACCCAGCGCAAGCGACATCGCGGAGGAAGAGTGCTCGGTGTCGGCGTCGGTGAACAGCAGCACTTCGCCTTTCGCGCGGTGGTACGCCTGGTGGCACGCCCAGTTCTTGCCCGCCCACCCCTCCGGCTTTGCCGGCGCGTCGACTTGCACCACCCGGGGATCTCTGGCGGCGTACTCTTTCATTATTTCGCCCGTCCTGTCTGTGGACGAGTCGTTAATCGCGACTATTTCAAAGTTAGAGTAGTCCTGCGCGAGCAGGCTGTCGAGGCAGCGCGCGATGTAACGCTCCTCGTTCCTTGCAGGCAGGATCACGCTGACCATTGGAAAGAGCGTCGCGCCTGCGCGGTCAAACGACTCCAAGGTCGGTGCCTGCAGGAAAGACTTGCTCATGTACGCGAGAAAATATGCCCACACGCCAAGGACGCCGGCCATTATCGCGGCGATCACGAGGTTCGCCACCGTGAAGGCAAGCTCCATCGCGTAAGCTAGCGAGAAATAGGTTATTTATTCGACTGCTTTTGCGATCCTTTCCAGCGCTTCCTCGGTCCCTTCCGCGATGTGCTTTTTCACCATCCCGGTGAACATTCCGAGGAATCCGGCGAGCTTTATTTCCCAGACCACGTCGATTCTGGTCCTGTCGCCGGAAGGGCTGAGCGTGACCACCTTTGTGCCCTTGAGCGGGCCCTCTGTTATCGCTATTTCCACCGACTTTTTCGGGTCGAGCACCACCGTCTGGCGGCATTTCGAGTCCTTGAAGGCGATCGTGACTTCGCGCTCGATCGTGTTGCCACTCTTGCTGATGTTCTTCACCGTCTTGGTGCCGTGCCAGTACCGGGGCTCGTTATCCACGTCTGCTATGACGTCCCAGACCCGGTCGAGCGGGGCAGACACTTCCCGGCTTGCGTTGATGGTTGCCATGTAACGCATCAGCAGTGAGCGGTATATTTGCCAATCTCATGAATTTGACAGGCACCTATTGGACAGACCTAGAAACGGCGATGACATTCGCCGCGCTTGAATTTCCGCTTGCTTCAGCCAAGGGTGTAACCATACTGTCAAAAACGTCTACACCAGAAGGAAAGAAGGTTTTCCTTCTAACTTTTTTTGCTTATTTTTGCAATTCGCGCTTGACTGTCGTACGTATCGGTAATGATAAC
>DASTTF010000029.1:0-3485 GCA_035760305.1 Nitrososphaera sp. | reverse complement strand
CTTTTTCCTCACTTCAGAGACTTCCTTGAGCATCTTTTCGTCAATGACCCTGTCCGCCTTTTCCTTGTCGTAGGTAGAGCCGATGATGACGTAGGCGCTCCGCAGGACGTCCCGGTCGGCCGCCGCGACGATGGAGCACCTTGGCAGGTTGATCTCCTGCAAATATTTCCTGCGTCCGTCGCGTTTTTCAATTATCGTGATCTTTGCCCCGAGCGCCGAGCAGACCCTGGCGGCCATCTCGCCCACGCTCCCGCCGCCAAATATCACGGCCAGCTTGTCCTGCAGCGACAGCATGCGCTTCAGCTCGGAGTCGATGTTGACGTTTACGATGCGCTCAAAGCCGTCGACAAACTTGTTCTTGACCAGGTCCGCGCCGGTCTTGAGCCTGATAGACTTGTCGTGCTTGAAGGCATAGTTGTGGAAAAAGCCCGCCCAGATGCCGGACATTGTGCCGGCGATCCTGCTCATCGGCATCAGGAGAGGCGTCTGACCCTTTTCGTCTACCACCTTTTCAAACGAGATAAAAGTCGCGCGAGACTTTACCGCCGCGTCCGTGAGCTCCCTGCTTGACTCAAAGTGGTTAAATCCAAAGACAGTGTGGTGCGGCCTGATGTGCGCGTGCTCGCCCTTGCCCACCTGTATCTCCTTGACCTTGACAATCAGGTCGGCCTTGCCGTACAGCTCTGCCTGGGAGCCGACCACTGCCGCGCCGGCGGTGCTGTATTCGTCGTCTGAAAAGCCGCTCCTGGCCCCTGCCTGGGCCTCGACAACCACCTTGCCGCCCGACCTGACAAGCGACGAGACGGAGCGGGGAGTCAAGGCCACCCTGTTCTCCTGGTCCTTCAACTCCCTCGGAACCCCGATTATCAATCACCACACTACCGTTGGTTCATTTATTATTACTTTGCCTGTTCATCTGATGCACTTTGCGATCTCGCCGTACGACCCGAAGGTGCCCTTTGCCTCCGGCAGGCGCCTTTCTATCGCCCTTGCCGCAGATTCGGCAAACAGCCGCGCGGGGTCGCGCTTTTTCACAAGCTTGAAAAACTTTGCTTCCGGCGACTGCAGCTTTTCAAAGTAGAGCTCCGAGCTTTCCTCGATTATGGCGTCCGCGTCGCGGCAGGAGATGCCGTTCCTTATAAGGTGCTGCTCCAGCTTGCCAGCATAATGCGCAAAGTGGACGGAATACCCGTCCCACCGGGCCTCTGCCATTATGCCGGATATTACGGGCCGCATGCTATTCAATTTTGCGCGAACTTTGTTCTACAATCGCTTTTACCCAGCAAGTCCATTAGTCCATAATCCCCTGCAAAACGGCGGCCCGGGTTTCTGTTCCGTTCACCGAAGGCCGCTATTGCGGTGGGGAGGAAAGGCCAAACACGGAGCTGGCCCGTAATAGCCTCCCCGCCAGCAGGAGGATGTGATTGGAAATGCCGGAAAACAATTTTCAGCACGTCTGCGCCGCCGACCAGGTACCTCCGGGGCAGTTAAGGGCTTTTTCAATAGCGGGCGAGCGCGGCAACAAGATCGAGATCGCGCTCTTCAACACAGGCGGCAGGTTCTACGCGATATCAAACGTCTGCGTCCATCAGGGAGGGCCGCTTAGCAAGGGTACGCTGGAAAACGACGTGGTGACGTGCCCGTGGCACGGCTGGAAGTATTCCGTCAAAGACGGCAGGTCGCCTCATGAAGGCGGCGACGGCGTCAGCTCGTACCCCGTGCAGGTGACCAATGGCGAGGTCTATGTGAGCCCTGTTCCAGAGAGCGTCGGAAAAAGGAAATCAAAGCCGCACAAGGCTTACCAAGAACTGGACAGCGCGGTAAAGCGGCACCTTGCAAATGTGACTGGATCGCGGGTGCTGCCGGTGGACGCAAAGGTGCGGGTGCTCGGCATTTCCGCGACCAGCATGAACGACGATGTCGCACCGCGGAAAAGCACGTCTGAAGCGGCGCTGGAATTCGCGCTGGACTATGCAAAGAGCAAGTACGGCGCTGAGACCGTGATGCTAAAACTGCGCCAGCTGAACTTTCGCCACTGCGAGGGCTATTACTCAAAGAACGCCCGGGCATGCATATTCCCGTGCTCGATTTCAGAGATGGACGAAAAGGACCAGATGGTTCAAGTCTACGACAGGGTAATCGTGTGGGCCGACGTCGTCATTGTCGCGACCCCGATCAGGTGGGGCAGCGCGAGCTCGCTCTACTACCAGATGGTGCAGCGCATGAACTGCGTGCAAAACCAGGCGGTAACGCACGACAACTATTTGATACGCGACAAGACTGGAGCGTTCATCATAACGGGCGGGCAGGACAACGTCCAGCACGTCGCCGGCGAGCTCCTGTCGTTCTGGTCGCAGCTCGGCCTGGTGTTTGGCAAGTTCCCCTTCGTGGGCTGGAGCCGGGGCTGGTACGCGGAGGACACGGAGAACAACGTCCCGGCCAGCACTTCGTCTGCGGCGCTAAAGCAGGACATCATGCGCACAGTTGCCGGCGCAGTAGAAATGTCGCGCCTTGTCAAAAAGAGCAGGTACGACGAGCGGGTGCTCGGCTCAAAGTTTAAGACCATGCGGGACAATATTACCTCATGAGCGAAAAGAACTCTTCCTTCCTCTCTGCCGGGATGCTGGCAGCCCCGTTCGTCCTCGGGACAGCCGCGCTTGAAATGGCGCTGATGGGCGCGGTTTCGCTTGCCCGGGTTGCGCAGATAACGGTCCAGTCGGCCGACACCGCGCTGGCAAAGTACATCGAGCTGACAGAGCAGGAAATAAAGAAAGGCCGCCGCCACGAAAGCGTCAAGGTGGAATAGCTAGCGCAGCCTGCGCAGGCTGACGTTGTACGCAAGCCCGAACCTGTGCGCCTCGTCCCTTGCGTGCTGGAGCATCTTTAGTCCGGCGTTGCTCCTTGGCAGCACGACCGGTTCTCGCGAGCCGGGAGAATGGATCTCTTCGTTTTCTTTTGCAAGGCCGACGCAAGGAACGTCGTGAATCCCGAGGCCGCGGAGCGAGGCGACTGCCGCGCCCAGCTGGCCCCGCCCGCCGTCAATGACTATTAGATCTGGCAGCTGGCCGCCTGAAGAGTACCTGCGCCGCACGAGCTCGCCCACCATCGCAAAGTCGTTCTGCCCCGCGACAGTCTTTATCTTGAATTTCCTGTATGACGACTTGTCCGGCTTGTTGTTGGCAAACCGGACGCACGAGCCTACCGCGATTGAAGTCCCCAGGTTTGAAACGTCAAAGCAGTCAATGACTTCGGGCATGGAAGCGAGCTTTAGCGCGCTCTTCAGCTCTGCTACCGCCGGGTCGTAGCCCCTGTCGATGTACATGGACAGGTTCCTGGAAATCAGGTCCATCAGCTGGCGCTTTTCCTTTGCCAGGACGCGTTCCACGTTAAAGATGCTCACCCTGTGCCCCGCAATCTTTTCAAGCGACATCTCCAGCACCTGCCTGTCCTCGGGGTCCTCGTTGACGTACACGAACCTCGGGATC
>DASTTF010000028.1:0-4982 GCA_035760305.1 Nitrososphaera sp. | reverse complement strand
CAAAAAGGGGTATTAAGGGATTCGCACTCAGAGAGAGTTGTAAAGCTCGGCTACTTTTGCGCCGACGTCCACCGTTTCCATTATGCTCGTGCCGACAAGGAACGCGTCCGCGCCCGCCTTTCGGAGGTACTGTATGTCTGCAGGCTTGGCTATGCCGCTCTCGCTTATTATCAGGCTCTTGCCCTTGCTGTGCCTATTCAGCAGCCGCTCGGTGTTTGCAATGTCCACCTGCAGGTTGTCAAGGTTGCGGTTGTTGACGCCGACAAGGCCGTGCTTTGCCTTCAGCACTTCGGCAAATTCCTGCTCCGTGTGGACTTCAACCAGCACCTGCAGCCCCTTCTTTGCCGCGTACTCAGCGAGTTTTTCCATGCTGCCTTCTGCAAGGTCCTTGTCAAAGACTGTCTTTATCAGCAGTATGCAGTCCGCGCCGGCCTTTTTGCCCGCGTCGATCTGGACCGTGCTGACGGTAATGTCCTTCATGAGCAGAGGCACGCTGACCGCCTTTCTGATGGCCGCCAGGTATTCGACAGAGCCGTCGAAAAGGTATGGCTGCGTCAATACCGACAGCCCAACGGCGCCAGCATTGACCATCGTCATCGCGATTTCTGCCGGCGACGTCCTGCCCCTTATCTTGCCCTGCGATGGCGAAGAGAACTTTATCTCGGTGATGAGCGGGGCGTGCGCGCACGAGGAGACTGCCTTCCTGACGCTTATCGCGTCGTGGGTAAACGAGTGTTGTGTTTCGTACGCGCCCTCGTCTATTGCCTTGAACGAATTGTCCACAAGGCGCTTTATGCTAAAGTCTGTCCTGACGAACTTGCTCATCGTTCAGGGCAGGTAGCGGCTTGCAGGTATTAATTCTATTCAGGTATATATTGACGAACGATGTCTATTCCACCTAGCCCATGTCTGAAAGCGCAATCTTTCGCGACAGGTCAAAACTTTCTCCAAGGTACGTGCCAGAGGAACTGCCGCACCGCGAAGCCCAGATGCAGCAGATCGTGCACGTGTTTTCCAACGCGCCAAAAGACCCTGACAAATTTCCGCTGACCGTCCTGCAGGCGGTCGGAGTGGCCGGCATAGGCAAGACGTCGACTGTACTCAGGTCTTCAAAGACGCTCGAAGATCAGTTTGCAAAGAGCCGGGTGACGTTGAAGACGGCGTACATCAACCTGAAGCTGCAGGGGGGCAACAAGTTTGCGATATACCGGCTCCTGCTTGAGAGGATAGCGCCGGAGCTGCCTGCGCAGGGCCTGAGTGCGGAAGAAATGCTGCGCTACCTGTTAAGGTATTTGCGCGAAAACAACCAGTACGCGCTGATCATCATGGACGAAATCGACTATTTGATAAAGACGAGCAAGGACACGGGAATCATTTATGACCTGACACGCCTAAACGAGTTCGAGCCCGACAAGCCGTGCAACGTAAAAGGCGTGATATTCATCGCAAGGAGCACGGAATTTTACAATAGACTCGACCCGGCGGAGCTGAGCACGCTAGGGCGGGTCCCGATGGAGTTCCGTCCGTACACGATACAGCAGGTAAGCGACATACTGGAGAGCCGCGCCGGCCAGGCGTTCACCCCAAAGGCGATAGGCTCTGACGTCATTGACAAGGTTTCAAGCATTACTACGTCGCAGGAGGTGAACGGCGACGTGAGGTACGCCCTCGACCTCTTGCTGTACGCCGGCAACCTTGCAGAGTCGCAGGGGACAGGCAGGGTCATGCTTGACCATGTGCGCAAGGTGCACGGGCAGATCCACCCTTCGGTAACAACCGAAGATATCGATCAGTTGTCAAAGAACCACCTTGTCAGCCTGACGGCCCTCGTGCGCGCCCTGAAGAGCAGGAAAAAGCCGTACGTAGAGTTAAAGGACGTGCGCCTGTACGCGGCTGAACTTGCAGAGCAATTGGGTATGAAAAAGATCGATGTCGAAGACTACCTTGACGACCTGAAGGCAAGGAGGCTGGTCGACATAAAGTCGCTGAAGGAGATAGGCCTGCACGGCGCGTCGCTTGCAGAGCTCGAGCCGGTGCTGATGGCCAAGGTCAAGGGTGCAAAATAATGTCAGAAACGATGAACAGCAAAGAGATCATTGAAACAGGGCTTGGCACCATAGGCAAGGTCAGGATAATCAAGGCGCTTGCCGAAGAAAGCAAGCTGGTTACAGTCTATGTGCTACACAAAAAGACCCGCCTGAAGCGCGAGGACATCAAAAACAACCTGGACGACCTCGTGAGGATAGGCTGGGTGACCCGGACAAAGTACGCCAACGTAATGTACGGCATTAACCGCCAGAACAAATACGTGAGCCGGCTGGTCGAATTCTTCAGCGACGCCGGCTACATCGGTCAGCCGTAGATGGTGAACCGGTCGTCCGCCTTGCCGTTGTTTTCTATCGTCGACAGCCCCCTGAATAGCGCGTCAACTGCGGCCGCTTCTGTCAGCTTGCCCTTTGCCACCTGGTAGGCGGCGCCGGGAATGTCAAGATGCACAACTCTGTTTGCGAGGACCTGCCTCTTCATCCCGTTTTCCCCCGCCCTCTTTGCAAGCGACGCCAGTATCTTGTCGACGTGGTAGTTGGCGTGTATCTCTGCGGCTTCCTTGTTGTCGACCCCGTAGAGGCTGGATATGGTTGCGTCAAGCCTTGCTTCGTCTTCGCCGGTGACGCCGGCGTGGGCGGCCTCTATCGCGGACCTGCCCCGGAGCTTGTTTGAATCTTGTTCATTCATCTTGTGCGAGAACGTGGTAGTTAGCGCGTTTTCTTCATATTAAGATAGCGCCGGCGAACCCGAAAAGGAATAAAAAGGTGCTTTTCCAAAACCTAATGTGCAGTCCAAGGCGCAGAACGGAAGCAAGTTTATTTTCGTTACAGGCGGGGTCATGTCCGGCCTAGGCAAGGGCGTGACGACATCTTCGACTGCAAAGCTTTTACAGCTTGCCGGCTACAAGGTCTCCTGCGTCAAGATAGATCCCTACGTCAACTATGACGCCGGCACGATGAACCCCGTCGCGCATGGCGAGGTGTTTGTCACGGACGACGGGGGCGAATGCGACATGGACATCGGCAACTATGAGCGCTTTATCGACACTGCCATGACCAAGGACCACAACATCACGACAGGCAGGGTCTACAACGACGTCATAAGGGCAGAGCGCGAGGGCAGGTATCTTGGCCAGTGCGTCCAGATCATCCCGCACGTCACCGACGCGATAAAGAACACGCTTCGCAAGATCGCAAACGACGAAAAGCTGGACATCATGGTGGTAGAGTGCGGCGGCACGGTGGGCGACATTGAGAGCCTCCCATTTCTCGAGGCGTTCCGCCAGATGGAGCTAGAGCTTGGCCAGTCAAACACGCTGTTTATCCACGTAACGCTGGCGCCGGTGCTCGACGTCGTGGGCGAGCAAAAGACAAAGCCCACACAGCACAGCGTACAGGAGCTGCGCAGGATCGGAATCCAGCCGGACATTCTTGCAGTCAGGTGCAAGATGCCGCTGAGCGACGACGCAAGGCGCAAGATTTCGCTCTTTGCAAGCGTCGAGCAGAAATGCGTGATTTCATGCCACGACGCGCCTTCAATCTACAAGGTTCCAGAAGTGCTTGAAAGCCAGGGGATGCTCAAGGCGGTTTCAGAGCGGATGGCACTCAAAAGGTCGACCCCGCAGTGGGGCAACTGGAGGGCCGTGACAGAGTCGTTTGTAAAGTACGGCGGCTCTGCCAGGATCGCCGTGGTTGGCAAGTACGTCACGTTGCCAGACAGCTATGTCAGCGTTTACCACGCGCTGTCGCACGCCGGCGCCGGCATCGGCAAAAAGGTCGAGGTCCAGTGGATCGACTCTGAAAAGTTTGAAAACGGCGGCCAGGCGAGCCTCTCGATGCTGAAGGATTACGACGGGATACTGGTGCCCGGCGGCTTTGGCAAGCGCGGGAGCGAAGGGATAATCGGCGCGGCCAACTTTGCAAGGGCTAACAACATCCCCTACCTCGGCATCTGCTTCGGGTTCCAATTGGCACTGGTCGCGTTTGCAAGGCACGTCTGCAAGCTAAATGACGCCAACTCCACCGAGCTCGAGCCCAACACAAAGAACCCTGTCGTGGACTTTATGCCAGAGCAGCGCAACGTGCACGACATGGGCGGGACGATGCGCCTTGGCGCTCACGACATTGCGATAAGCCCCCGGACGGTCGCTGCCAAAGTGTACGGCTCGACCGCGGTCAGGAGGAGGCACAGGCATCGCTACGAGTTCAACCAGAAATACCGGGATGTCGTAAGCAAGAACGGCCTTGTCCTGTCTGCTCACTCTGACAGCGGCAGGAGAATGGAGATACTGGAAATACCGAACCACAGGTTCTACTTTGCCGTGCAGTACCACGCAGAGTTCAACAGCAGGCCGGGCAAGCCCGAGCAGGCATTCGACGCTTTTGTAAGAGCGGCCGCTAAATCTTAAGCTCGTAGATCCTCTGCCGGGCGTCGCGGAGCGAAGTTTTCTTTTTGACGTAGCCCTGGGTGATCAGGTGGCTCAGCGAGAGCCTGATCGTGCGCTCTGGCAGCATCGTCCTCGCGGCCAGGTCCTTCTGGCTCAGCGCGCCTTCGTACTCTAGTGTTTTCAGAATGAGCTTGGCGCTCGGCGGCATTTTCAGCATATCTTCCGCCAGCTGCACCTTCTTTGCCATGAGTGACGCGGCCGACGACGAGTCGCCGGCAAGCCGGACAAGGCGAGCAGAAAACTCGTGCCGGGAGCATTCAAGCATCTTTTTCACCTGCATCCTGCGGCCGCCGTCAAGCACCACTTCGCAGTGGTATCTGCTCGTGATGTCGGTGATCTCGAGCCGACTGTCGTTTGGCACCACCAGCGGCCTGCGAGTGTTGTCAAGCGAGTTTACGGAAACCACCAGGAACACCGGTGCCTTTTGCATCACCATCGGGCCGCCGGCGGACATAGAGTACGCGGTCGAACCAGTAGGCGTAGAAACAAT
>DASTTF010000027.1:0-7326 GCA_035760305.1 Nitrososphaera sp. | reverse complement strand
TCTTCCACCGGGATGACGAGCTGCGGCATCCTGTTGACCGACGCAAGCGGGCTCAGGATGAGGCAGCTCATGCCTTCGTGCAGCACCGGCCCGCCTATGGAAAACGAGTGCCCCGTGGAGCCGGTGGGAGTCGAAACGACGATCCCGTCCATCCTCTGCTTTATCTCGTCGCCCATGAGCCTGATCGACACAAGGGGAGTCCTGGTAAGGTTCACCCTTGTAACAAGAATGTCGTTGAGCGCCGGCGGAAACGCCTTCTTGCCCACCGCGGCCTGGATCCTGATTCGGGAATCGTAGAAATACTTGCCCGCAAGGATCGCCGCGACGACTTCGTCTATCGTGCCGGCGTCGGCCTCGGAGAGTACGCCCCTGTGGCCGCCGCTGTTTATGCTAAAGAGGGGCGCCCTGCCTGGTATGACGCGGAAAGCCCGGAGGGTGGTCCCGTCGCCTCCGATCGCAAACACAAGGTCGAGCCCGGCGTCCTTCAGCTCTTCGGGCGTGACGGACGCGCTGCCTTCGATCTTTAGCGGCAAAACCGCGTACGTCTTTACCTTGCCCTTGTTGAGCAGCCTGGCGACTTTATTGGCAGCAGCCTCTGCTTCGCTGCTGCCTATCTTTGTTATTATTGCAACGTTGCGGATGCTTGGCGCCAATATGACCGCACCGCTATAGCGGCAGACCAGTTCATAAATGCCTTTACCTTCGCCAGAGATTATAAGTACCAGTTTGAGGTAGCCAGAACATGAGTAGTGGATACGCTCACCCGGAGGTCCTTTGCGAGACCGACTGGGTTGCAAACAACTTGAACAGCCAGAACATCAGGATTTTAGAGGTTGACTATGACCCGGAGAACGCTTACCGGCAGGGACACGTGCAGGGCGCGCACCTTGTCTGGTGGAAAAAGGACATCAACGATCCTATCAGGCGCGACATCATCAGCAAACAGCAGTTCGAGGTCCTGATGGGCAGGGTCGGCGCGACGGCCGACACCGAGCTGGTGATGTACGGCGACTTTAACAACTGGTTCGCAGCATTCGCGTTCTGGGTATTCCAGTACTACGGCCACAGAAAGATCAGGATAATGAACGGCGGCAGGAAAAAGTGGGAGCTGGAAAAGAGGGAATACACAAAGGACGAGCCGGCCGCGCAATCTACAAGATATATTTCAAGGCCGGCTGACGAAGGGGTCCGCGCCTACATGCCCGACATAAGGAGGGCGATTGAAAGGGCAGAGCAGACGGTGCTGGTAGACGTGCGCTCTCCAAAGGAATTCACCGGCGAGATCACCGCGCCGCCAGAGTACCCGATGGAGCACGCGCAGCGCGGCGGCCACATACCGGGCGCAAAGAACATCCCGTGGGCGCAGGCGGTCAAGGATGCAGACGGCACCTTCAAGAGCGCGGATGAGCTGAAGGCGCTGTACGAAGGCAAGGGCGTCACGCCGGACAAGCATGTCATAGCGTACTGCAGGATCGGCGAGCGCTCGTCGCACAGCTGGTTCGTGCTGAAATACCTGCTCGGCTACCCGTCCGTCCGCAACTACGACGGCTCGTGGACTGAATGGGGCAACATGATCGGAAATCCGATAGAGAAATAAGCCCTTCCCTCCCATCTATTTTTGATGCAGCAGGGGAACCTTGTGAAAAAGGGCCGGTTCTACTTTATCTACGATAATACCCCGAACCTAGTGCTTGAGGACAAGACCAAGAGGGGGCTTGAGGTGCGCGAGCGCGTCGTGGACGAAAAGTACGGGGTCGAGGCCGACAGGGGGATGATCCACGACATGGACGGCATCGGACATCGGGTGGGCATCAGGTGGTACTTTCCGCAGCCGAAATATTCCCTGGACCACGTGGTCAGGATCGCGGAAGAAATAGAGGCAAGGTACAAGGCCATCCGGGACATGACGTGCCCCGACGACGAATAAAGCGAAATCCTTTTAGGAGATGTACATTTTAGGTATTTCGATGTCTGCCTTACTGAAGGACAGAGTCTGGACGATGCTATCTGAAGTCGCCAAGAGGGGCGTTTATCCCCTGCACGGCAACAAGCTGGGTCTGTACAGGATCCCGATCGAGATCACGGACAAGTCGGACATTTCGAGCATAATGGGTGACCTGCGCAGCTCAGGCTTCAAGATGGACACCCACGCCGACAGGATCTACATCACCCACAAGTGGACGGAAAAGGGCAGCGACCCGGTCACCGGCGATGATCTATCGGCGGACCTGAACATCACCGTCGAAATAGTGACGGGCGAAGTCGTCGATCTCATCTACCAGATAAGGCAGCTCGAATACTTTGGCGACCCCTACTGGATCAGGAACTACCGGCAAAAGGCGGACCAGAACGCCAAGATGATGATTGACACTATTATTCGAAATACAAGGATAGGCGACAAGTTGCTCGCCCACTGGCAAAAGGCGGAAAAGCTGACGATGGAGGCCGCCCTCAAAAAGCTGGAGGAACTGGCTCCGCTGGCAAAGAACCCAAAGGCGCGCAGCGCGACCGCCCCGCCACCGGCGGCCGCGTCCGCAGCACCAAAGCCCGCAGCGGCTCCGCAGATGGCCGCCCCGGCAGCGCCGGCGGCAGGCGGGTCGACCACCATTTCGCTATCCGGCACCGGCACGAGCTACGGCAAGGTAGAAGGGCCGATTGACCAGAAATTCAAGGACAGCAGGCAGCAGGTCGGCACCTTCCAGGGGATCAAGGTATGGGGCCCGTACGACGCGCCAGGCCAGCTCGGCATATGGGGCGACTTTGTCTGCATCGACTTTGACATCTGCGTCGCAGACGGCGCGTGCATCGAAGCATGCCCTGTCAACGTCTATGAATGGCTCGAAACGCCCGGCCACCCGGCTTCCGACAAGAAGGCGTTCATGATCAGGGAAAAAGACTGCATATTCTGCATGGCGTGCGAAAACGTGTGCCCCCCACAAGCGGTCAAGATATTCAAAAAGTAGTCCAGAAGTTATAAATAGAAAGAAAGACATCAATCGTCCCGAGAGCAGACACAATGTACGGTCCAGGCCCCTTTCTCTATGTCCTTTTCCTGATGATTGGCTGGATCCTCATGCTCTACACGCTCAACTTTTACTACCTTGCCTACCAGTCCCGCAACAACATCCGGCACGCAAAGAGGGTGCGCCACCAGGCAGAGCTGCCGGCAGTCCTCCCGGTGGTCACCATACAGCTGCCGCTGTACAACGAAAAGTACGTGGCAAAGCGACTGATAGACGCGGTGTGCAAGATGGAATACCCAAAGGACAGGCTGCACATCCAGGTGTTGGACGACTCTGACGACGACACCATTGATTTGATCAAGTCCATAGTGGACGACTATAGGTTCAAGGGCTTTGACATCGTCCACATGCACCGCAAGGACAGGTCCGGCTACAAGGCCGGCGCGCTCAAGGCCGGCATGAAGCACGCCAAGGGCGAGTTTGTCGCGATATTTGACGCAGATTTCATACCGCCCACATGGTTCCTGAAGAGGGCGCTCGGGCACTTTTTCACTGACAAAAGGATCGGACTCGTACAGTGCAAGTGGGGCCACGTCAACGAAAGCTATTCCACGCTGACGGCGGCTCAGGCGGTTTCGCTCGACCTGCACTTTCTTGTGGAGCAGAAGGCAAAGAGCCTCACCCACCTCTACATGAACTTTAACGGCACGGCCGGCATATGGAGGACGTCGTGCATCAACGACGCGGGCGGCTGGCACACCACCACGCTAGTTGAGGACCTGGACCTCAGCTACCGGGCGCAGATGAAAGGGTGGAGGTGCCTGTTCCTGGAGGGCGTAGAGGTGGACGCCGAGCTGCCGGTGCAAATGAACGCCGCAAAGCGCCAGCAGTTCCGCTGGGCAAAGGGCTCGATACAGGTGGCGCTAAAGCTGCTGAGCGACGTGATGCTGCACCGGAAGGTGCCGATAGACACCAAGGCGCAGGCGTTCATACAGCTCACGAGGCACGTAGTAAACCCCCTATTTCTCACCCAGTTCCTGATATTCCCGATGCTCCTTGCCATGAACTACGAGCTCTACAACGTGGGCGTGGCGCCACTCATCTCTGTGCTCATGTACACAATGATGGGGCCCGGTGGCTACCTGCTCGTCATAAGCCAGACGTGGAACGGCGACGCGAAAAAACTGCGCGAAAAGGCAAAGCAGTTCTTTTTCCTGATGTTCTTTTCCTCAGGGATATCCGTCAACAACACGGTCGCGGTGTTTGACGCGGTATTTGGCAAAAAGAACGAATTCCTGCGCACGCCCAAGTTTGGCATAGTCAACAAGGGCGACGACTGGAGGCACAAAGAGTACGTGCTGCCGTTCACAAAGACCACGCTGTTGGAGGTATTCTTTGCAATCTATGGCTGCATGGCGGTGTTCATCGCGCTCTCCTCGGGCAATGTAGTCTATGCGCCCATGATGGCAATCCCCACCGTCGGATTCATCTACGTCGCGTACCTGAGCATAGTGCATTCGTCGTTCCGGAAAAAGAAGGCAAAGGACGTGCAGGGCAGCGCGTACGCGCCAACCATTGCCACGGGCAAGCATTCTCTTGGCAGCGGCGGGACGGCCATGGCCGCCGCAAGCGTTACCCGAACCCGGACCGTGACCCCGCAGGTGGTGCTTGCAGGAATCCTTGCGTTTCTGGTGATTGGAGCCGGCTTTGCGTACTATGGCTACAATACAACGATGTACCCTGTCAACCAGGCCATGGGGTTCGTCGCGCGGGTGCAGACAGCGCAGACGCCGGAGCAGCTGGCAGAGTACGTCGAGCTTACACGGGACCTGCTGCCTGAAAGGGGCAACCCCGTCTGGCTCTTTTCCACCGCGAGGACAGACTTTGGAAACATACAGGCAAACCTCGGCGGCATGCTTGCGCGGGCCGAGACTACCGCGGCTATGGTCCCGCACAGCGAGCAGTACAACGTGGCAATGAGGGACATGCACCAGTCGGCATACGTAATAAAACTCAGCCTTCAGGAGGCAGTCCCCTACATGTACATCAGCCTCAGCAACATCGTGATGGCCGGCCTGTGGGTGGCAGCCGTGATCGCCATATTCGCGGTCATGAGAAGGGCAAGGGCGAAAGTTCAGGTCAAGGTAGTTTGAGGTCAGATACCCTAGTACTTTCATCATAATGCAGACTTTGAGTAATCATCATCCCGTGAGAAGGTTTGCATTTTGCAATATTAACCCTTTGGGTCGCAGTGGTGTAAAGAAATTTACCAAAACTGCTGCTGGCTATCACGTCGTTATTTAAATAACAATTTTGAAGGTCTACCTCATGTCCGCAGAGGAAAAACTGGTCAAACGAATCCTTTCTGCGGGGTCGGCCGGAATAAAAAAGACCGATCTGCGCAAGGAACTAGGAGACGTTGAAGAAGCGTTAGAGAAGGTCATAAGCAAGGGCGAAGTTTTCGTGGACAAGCGCGCCGCCGCCTACTACTGCTTCCACAAGACACACTACATACAGAGCCTGCTCAATTCTGACCCAAGGTTCAAGCTGACGTACGACATGATACAATCGGTGAACAACTCCAACAAGGAGCTTGCGCGCACGGTTGAAACTCTCGCAAACAACATCTCCAACCTTGCAAGGTTCGTGCTGGAAATAAAGAACGACCAGCAGTCGTCGCTGCACCAGCAAATGATCGCGACCGACATCCCGATACCTGCTGCAGCAAGAAGGACAATGAGCGTTTACGATTTCAAGGAAGAGTTTGACGTCGCGCTGGCCAACTCTGGCTCGTCGATAGGCTGGGTGGAGCTTGCCAAGCTGCGAAACGAGCTGTGCGACAGGTGCAACATCACGGCAGACGAATTCTACAGGCTTGTAGGCGAGCTGACCGGCATGCACCAGGAAAGGTACGAGCTTTCCACCGGCGGCGGGGAAGGCGTGATGGTAAGGGGACTGCTCCACGGATTCGTGAGGTGCATATAATGTACCCATACAGGCTGGACCGCAACCCGTACCCGAGCAGCCCGACTCCGACGCTCATCGACGCCAAGATACTTGGCGGCAAGCGCCACAAGGACGCCAAGGCCGCGCTGCTCTCCTGCATTTCCGATCTCTATTCAAAGGTGGGCGCGGGGACAGCGACTGACAAGGACTTTCGGCTTGTCACCGTGATACAGGATGTCGGCTCCGGCAAGACGCACCTTGCGCTCCACACAAAGGGGCTCAAGGAGGTGTCTGACAGCGCGGTAGTTTCGTACGTCGACCTTTCGCAGATATCGCCGCGCAGCATGCACAGCCTCTACAGCGCCATGCTCGCCGGCTTTACCGACGAGTATTCCGTCAGGCTGAGGCAGGCAGTGGTAAAGCACCTCCAGGAAAAGGCCGAGCGCAACGTATCCAGCGCGAAAAAGGTATTCAACTATGGCTTCATGGACTCGCTTACAGGCAGAACGCTTGCAGACAAGGCCGCGCAGCTGTTGCGCAATGAAATGGTGCCCAGTTATGCTGCGATCACCGAAACGCTCGGCAAGGAGTTTTCGCCGGTGGAAATCGCGATACTGAAACTTGTAATCGAAGGCAAGTTCAGGGCCGACGCGCAGAACGTCGCAACGCTCGAAGACATTATTGCGAGCCTGGCGGCGCTTGCGAACCTGAACTTGAAGTTCCTCCACAGGATGACTCTCTTCCAGATAGACGAGTTTGACGCGGACAAGGAATCCGTCGAGTTCGTCAAGGCGGTGATCAACGCGCACCTGCCGGCGGCTACCCTCATGCTGATATTCACGCCGTCCTCGTACGAGGACATACGCAGGTCGAACGTCTCCGTGTTTGACAGGCTGGAAAAGGCGAATTTCAAGATCGACATCGCCGGCTCGAACACGCTCGAAGAGATAATGGACATTGTGCTTGAGTACATCAGGCACCACGACGTGACCAAGACATTTACCGAGGAACACGAGCGCGAGCTTGCTGGAAAGGTCAAGGTGATCTATGACGAGTTCTCTGATTTTCGCAACGTCCGGTCCATGCTCAATATACTGTACCACGCGACTGAAAACGCCGGCAAGCGCAACATTGAATCGGTAGACGAGCAGGCGATAGACGACACGATAAAGAACGTCTACCCCGGCCTCAGGATCAGGGGCAGCGTGATGGACGTGCCAATATCGGACTTCATCAAGATCAGGCGCAATTGCAACGACATGTCGACACTAGAGTCGGGCGTGAGGAGCGCGGTCAAGGACCTGGTCAACTACGCCCACGAGGTTGGAGTGGTGGCGAGGCCGCACTCTACCGACGCCAAGGGCAACGGGATAGACGTAATGTACAGCGACCCGTACGGGACCAAAGTCGCGGTGGC
>DASTTF010000026.1:0-5397 GCA_035760305.1 Nitrososphaera sp. | reverse complement strand
CGCCAAGCCCAACTCCAATGAGAATTACTATTGTGGTGATCGGGTCGAACAACGATACTACATTCCTCTGTGGATTCGGTGATATAACCGGGGAGGGTAAAATTCGTTTGCCACGGCCATTCTATCCGCGACCTCATATTGAGAAGCAGGACGCCGCAAGTGCGGACCCTGTACATGTGAGACGGCGTCGATGTTGAGAGCAGTTTTATAGTTTTATTAAGCCCACAGGGTGTTAGCAATATCTGAATTGCGCGTAATCGTTGTCGGTTTTGGGGTGGTGGGGCAGAGCTTTGCCAAACTGCTTCTTTCCAGGTCTGCCGACCTGTACAGCCAGCACGGGATCAAGCCCCGCATTGTGGCCTGCGTCGACAACAAGGGCTCCGCTGTGGCGCCGGCCGGCCTCGACCTCAAGCGGCTGCTTGACGGAAAAAAGTCCAAGGGGACTGTCGGCGCGTACGAGCGCGGCAGCAAGTTCGACCCGCTGCAGGTGATTGAAAACGTCGACGCAGAAGTTGTGCTAGAGTGCACGCCGACCAACCTTGCGGACGGCGAGCCGGGCACCTCCCACGTCATAACTGCCATGAAGACTGGCAAGCACGTCATCAGCGTAAACAAGGGGCCCCTTGCGCTGGCGTTCCCGTCGCTCATAGAGCTTGCAAACTATAACGGGGTGATGTTCAGGTTCAGCGGCACGGTCGGCGGCGGGACTCCCATACTGGAATTTGCAAAGCGCTGCCTGAAAGGCGACAGGATAACCTCTTTCAGGGGCATACTGAATGGCACCACGAACTATATCCTGAGCAAGATGGAAGAAGGGCTCACTTATGAAAGCGCGCTGCAGGACGCCGCAAAAAAGGGCTACGCGGAGGCGAACCCGTCGCTCGACGTCGACGGTTTTGACGCTGCTGCAAAACTGGTCATTATGGCAAACTGGGTGATGGGTATGAAGGTGACGATGAAGGACGTCAAGCGCACCGGGATCACAAAGGTGACGGTGTCTGACGTGAAAAAGGCGGCTCTGCGCGGCAACGCGATCAAGCTGATAGCGGCTTGCGACAGCAGGCAGCTAGACGTGGCGCCGACAGAAGTTGCCAAGACCGACCCGATATGCGTCAACGGCACCCTTAACGCCGTCACGTTCTCGTCAGAGCATTCTGGGCAGCAGACGATAATCGGCCGGGGCGCAGGTGGGATGGAGACTGCAAGCGCGGTGCTCCGCGATCTGATAGAGATAAGGGACACTACGTTCAGCTGACACATGAGATTATTTTTATAACGGCGCGCCAGAACAGAGAACCGGTCCATTTAGTGTCTGATAACAGTGATTACGAGAGGCCGATACCTAGCAATAGGCTAAAAGAAGCGCTCGGCGAAGCGTCTGCAGTGCTCGGCAGGGCGGCCCAAGACGCCATGTTTCACGATTTGGAACTGAACGGCATAACGCTCAGGGAAAGGCCGTACACGCTTTTAGAGATGCGCGACGCCCTCAGGAAGGTCTTTGGCCACGACGGCACGACTCTGCTGATGCAGAGGCTGCAAAAGGCCCTGAAAGAGCACTGAGATGCTGCTCAAGCCATAAGGAACGATATGTAACTCGCAGAACAAAAATAGGTATAAATATTGCAACACACTATGAAATTCCTATAAGGTTATGATGCAGATTTTAACAATAGAAACGGAAAAAAAGGAAGAAATTGCAGGTGATGACGCTCAGGTGTGCAACCACTGCAAGAGCAAGCCTGCAGAGATATTCCAGGTCAACGGCGAATACTGCCTAGAGTGCTGGCAGACGATTACCCACACCAACGCCTAGCCTATCTTGAACCCGCCGAACGACACGCCAGAGCCTGACGTCGTTTCTGCCCTCTGTTTTATCCCAAGCAGGTCAATGAATTCGCGTATGTTCTTTGTCTGGAAGTATAGCGAGCCGGGCCCAGTGACTTCGGTCGCAAGGCCTTCGCCGCCAAGGATCGTGGTCTTCATTCCCCCAACCTTGGTCACGCGGTAGGTCGCCTGATCGCTCAGCGCGACAAGGTGGTAGTTGTCGATCATTATCTTTTCGCCGGCCGCAAGCTGCTTGTGGATTATGCCGCCGTACGCGTTCAGGAATATGTCGCCCTGTCCGCTGGCCTTGAGCATGAAAAACTCGCTTCCAAATAGCCCCTTTGTAAAGCCCTGCCACTGGGTGTCTAGGAGCACGCCCTGGGTTGACGCCACGTACGATCCCGACTGCACGATGTAGCCCGTGTCCGGCTTGACCTCAAGGCGCACGACGTCGCCGAGCGGGGGGCCGGTGAGGCCGATTGAGCAGTCGCCGTGAGCGACATAGTCGTTGACAAAGAACGACTCGCCGCCGAGCGCGGTGACCTTTATCTTTTTGAAAAATCCTCCCTCGCGCGTCCGGGTCTTGATCTCGATGTCGCCCTTCATGTAGACCATCGCCCCGGATTCCGCGGTTATCTTTTCGCCAGAGCTCATCTGTACGTCAAGTATCGCCATAGGCTCCTTCAGGATCTGGTATTGCATAAAGCCGTGTTGTGTGGAATTGTAATAAAGGTTAGTACCGGGTGGAACAAATTAATACCGTCGTGCAAATTGCTAACCTTGATCAGCCTGAAGATATTCGTACTGTCAAAGAGCGAATCCGGGGACCTTCTGGACAAGCTCGGCTCTGTCTGGCCGCAGGACGCCGTCCCAAAGGTCAAGAGCATCAAGGTATATGAGGTCGAGGAGGGCAGGCGCCTGCTGGTAGCCGACGAGACGGTCGCCGTCCAGGTGCAGGACAGCATCGTGCCGTTCCTTGGGGGCAAGCCCGAAATATTGCAGCGCTTTCCCTCCGTGACGGTGGACATGGGCGCCGTGAAATTCGTGTGCAACGGGGCCAAGGTGATGCGGCCCGGCATCACTAATTTCGATGCTTTCAAAAAGGGCGACATTGTGGTGGTGAAGGACCAGACGCACGGCAAGGCCCTTGCGGCCGGAGTCGCGCTGGAGGACAGCGAAGCGGCAAAGGCCATGACAAAGGGCTATGTCGTCGACAACCTTCACTACATCAGCGACAAAATGTGGGAAGCCTACAAAGAAATCTAGGCAGTGCGGATAGCTATCGATTCTTCCCTGTGGCCGGTTTTTGACACGACTAGGACGTCAATACCGTCACCACTTGACGAATCGCGCTGGATCGCGGACTTGATCGCCCGGATTGCGAGTTCCTTGGCTTTCTCTTCGGTCATGTTGGGCTTGAACTCTGCGTCCATGATACCAAGCGCCATTTCCGCGCCCGTGCCCACTGCCGCATACTCGTCGGGCAGAACCGAGCCGAGCGGGTCGAGGGTATAGATCTCGGGCTTGCTGTTGATGCCGCCCACGATGACCTGCGTCAAGAGAGGAAAGTACCTGCGCTCAAACATGATTACCGACATCAGCTTTGCCACAGAGTTTGGAGGCATTTCGCGCCTAGTCTCTAGCTTGCGGATCTTGGCCAGGGCCTCGACCTGCCTTACAAGGACCTGCATGTCCGCGACCATGCCCGCGCACGCCGCGCCGACGCGGTCGGTGACTGGAAAGGTTTTCTTGATGCTCTTGTTCACAACAAAGTTGCCAAAGGACACCCTCTTTTCTGCAGCCAGGATAACGCCATTATTGTACGATATGCCGACTACTGTCGCGCCCGGCATGAATTCAAACGCCATATACGTAAAGCGAGGCGCCAGTTAGATTTAGTCGTTTCTATTGGAAGGAGAAAAATGGTAGCAGATTTTGATCTGGCTAGCGCTTTAGCACGTTGGTGTCGTGTATGCGTATCGCTTCGGCGACAAGCCTGTTCTGCAGCTCGAGCGCGTCCTTTCCCTCCGGGTGCTTTTCCTGAGCGACCGCTTCTGCGACGATGCTGATGACGTGCCGCATCAGGAACTCGTCTCCCCTTGCCGACTCTGCCTTGTATGTCGGGTTGGCCTTGTTCACGAACACAATGTTTTCGGTGGTGAAGCTGTAGCGCGAGTCGGTCTCGTCCTCGTACGGTATGACCTTGTAGCCGATCCTCTTTAGCGCAAACGTCTTTTTCAGTATGGGCTTTCTGACCGTCCTTGTCCTGATGACTGTTCCGTCTGCCTGCGCCTCGTCCACTGTTCCGACGACTTCGCCGGCAACTTCAGGAGCGGCCCCTTCGTCGTAGATGCCAGACTCGCTGACAGTGTGCTGCCGCGCGTGGTCCGCCTTTGTCATGCCAGAGATTCCCGGAGGCAGCGGCTTGATCTCTTCATAGTCTTCCACCTGGCGCGAGTGCCCCTTGTGATCGTGCTTGTCCTCCTGCTTGTGGGCGGCCCTTACGCGCTCTTTAACCTCCACCATTTCGTACCCCTGCACCTCTTCCTCAAGCTCTAGGGTCTCGACCATCGCCTGGCCCAGGACCTTGTCGATTTCGCGGTAGATCTTTGACTCTTCTCGGGTTATCAGAACGTCTTCGTACTCTGTCAGGCCCGGAATGACCGTGTCTATCACAAACGTCTTCATGGCCTGGTTGAACTTTGTGTATTCGTCGTTTTCAATTATCGCGGACTTGTCTGCAAACCGGGTCGTCAGAGCGTCGCACCTGACAAAGCCGGTGACGCGGTTGAGCTTTGTGTCAAAGCCAAAGTTGCTGCGCGTCACGATGTGGTTGCCGACCATTACTGCGATGCCGCGCTCTTCTTCCGACAGCGGCCTCTTTGCAATGATTATTTCGCCGGCTATCCTGCCGCCGTCAAGGCTGACGGGTATCCGGTGGCCCTGTATGTCAGGCGCCCGTATCGCCTGCGCGCCGTCAAAGTTCCATTCCTTGAACTTGTCCGCGGTCTTTATGTACACCTCAAACATCGGCTGCCTCAGCACCGCCAGCTTGCGGATCTCCTTCATGAGCCGGAACATGTCGATTACGATCTTTGCTCCCGACATGAGAAGCTCGGTGCCGTCGCGCTTTAGCGCCGGCTCTTTCAGCTCGCCCAGCTTGGCGTTGCCTGTGTACAGCTTTTCAAGGACTTCGGTGTCAATGACAATGGCTTTTGTAAAGCTGCCGCGCTTTGTCTTTATCTTCATGCTGTCAAACGACGTCAGGAACGAAAGCCTGCCGGTGCCATACCTGCCCGTCCTGATCCTTTTCAGCTTTGGAGAGATCGATTCGACCTTCTTGTGCGGCGAACCCAAAAGCAGGAATTTCTCCATCCCGTCCTGATCCATTCCGGCGTCGTCTTCGACGGCGATGGACCCGTTGCTCGTGACTGTGACTAGGACCCTTGTAGCGTCTTCGTCAAAGGCGTTCTCTACAAGCTCCTTGATGATCTCTGTCGGCGAGACCCACGTCTTGGTGGCAAACTCTTTGAAAAACGTTGGATGAACCTTTAGCTCAGTAGGCATTCTCTC
>DASTTF010000025.1:0-3797 GCA_035760305.1 Nitrososphaera sp. | reverse complement strand
CAACGTTCTTGCCCTCCCTCTTTACCCACTCGCGCCTGTCCCGGCGCAGGCTGATGACGACGGGCAAGAGCTTTAGCACGACTTTGGCGACGTGCAACTTTGAAGGGTGCGGAAAGACGGGCTTTTCGTCGATGTTGTCTTTTCGAACTTGGGCGGGGTGCTCCATTACTTGCTCACCTTTTTTATCGAGCTGGCGGCGTTGAAAATAATGTTGCCGGCTGACGAGCCGGCGACGTACCCTGCCACCGCGGCGTCGATTGCCGCGTCCCGCATGCTCTTGCCTTCTTTCTTGCGCCTGCTGTACACCGCAACGCTAACGCGCCTGCCGACGATCAATGCGGCTGCCGCGCCGGCAAGGTATTCCGGCGCGTCGACGAGCAGGTGGCCTAGCGGGTTTTTCAGCGGATCCACCCTGTCCATGTGGACGGTGTAATGAGTGTCATAATCGCGGATGTGGAGGTTGCCGTAGCGGTACTGCCTTTTGGCCCCCTTTTTGCCGCCAAGGATTGTCTCCTTGAGATCGACTATGGGCCTGACGGCCTTGGGCACAATGATGTTGCCATCAATGTCGACAAATTCCACGTTTCAGAAAAGGCCCCGGATCGCATATAAAACTAGCGAATAGGTTTAATCCCCCGCCTCATGCTGTAAATGCGATGGGAAGCGTCAGGGTCATCGAGAGCCGCAGGATCTATTCCGGCGGCATCACGCTCAGAAAGGACAGGTTCTCGCTTGGCGGCAGGGTGGTCGACAAAGAGATCGTCGAGCACCAGGACTCTGTCGGGATAGTGGCAATCAGCGGGAGCGACGTCATTCTCGTCACCCAGTACCGGCGCGCTGCAGGCAAGGTTCTGCTAGAGATACCTGCCGGCAAGATTGAAAAGGGCGAGACCCCGAGGCAGGCGGCGATCCGCGAGATGTCCGAGGAGATCGGCTGCTCCGGCAAGCTAATCCCGCTCCTAAAATGGTACCTCGCGCCGGGCTATTCGACAGAGCTCATGCACGTGTTTGTCGCCACAAATCTGAGAAAGATAGCACGCGGCCCACTGGACGACGACGAGAATATCAGGATCAAGAAAATAAAGTTGAGCGCCGCCATCAGGAAATGCCTCAGCGGCGAGATTCAGGACAGCAAGACGGTGGCTGCTCTGCTCGCCTACAGCCAGTCCGACTGAACCGGCTGGTACACCTTTTTCCTCGCGTCGTCGAGGCTGTTCCTCTCGATTATCAGCCCCTGGCGCTTCAGGTCGTCGACTGCCGCCTGCACCGTCCTCCTAGGCAGATGGCTCATCGAGACAAGCTCGCTCTGCTCTATCGGGTGCTTTGTCCTGATGACAAAGTAGATGAACTTTGCCGCCGGCCCGCCCTCGGGGTTCCGACGCAGATATGACACACCAAACGCCGACTTTGAGAGAAAGCCCCTGCGCTGCGACTCGACTGACGCGACCGCGTCTGGGTGCACCTCGGCGAGGTTGACGCGCTGGCCAAACTCGGCAATGAGCGCCGACTGCTGCGACTCTAGCGGTGCCTCAAAGATGAAGGTGCTCGGCGGGTACTCGTTTGTTATCGCGCCGACAAAGCTCCACTTTACCAGTGCCTTCTCGTCGTAGATGCCGACGTTGACCCCCTCGTTTGCCTCGAGCACTATTTTCTTGGAGCCGAGCTTTACTGCCTCGGCTATCTTGTTCAGCGTATCATCGATCCCGAGCTGGTGACGTGGGTCCTTCTTGCCCACCTTCCACTGGAACTCGAGGCCGGCCGACTTTATCACGTCGCTTATCTTGCGCTTTTGATCTATCGAAAAGTCGGTGCTGTTCTCTCCAACCTCAATGATGTCAAAGCCGGCCTTTGCCGACTCTTTGACGAACCTCTCTAGCGAGTTCTCCGAGATCGCAAACTCGGTTATCGTGCTGCCGGTTGAGACGCGCACATCAGAGTCGTGGTAAAACTTGATCTTTTTCTTCAGGTTCTCTTCCGAGACCAGCATCGGGAGCGCCCCGTAGACCTTGACCACGTCTATGAACGGGGCGATCATTGAGAAGTTCTCCCTGTCGATGCCTTGCAGCTTGTCTACCGTGCAGGTCATGCCCTCTTTGCGGGGCTTTTTCGAGTCCAGCCTGTTCTTTGCAAGGTCGTCAAGCATAGATTATGATATATGCAGATTTTGCGCATATTTTAATTTGCGGGTTTTTGGAGCCAATCTGTCTCAACTGTTCTGTTACCCGCTATGCTGGTCCAAGCCCCAGCGCGCCCTTACCCTTTCCTCGATCTTGGCAAAGAGGACCCGGTCAAATATTATGCCTATCACAAAGATCGTGATCATTGCGGCGATGATGTCTTCCATGAATCCGAATTCTCTCCCAACGCTCAGCACATGCCCGAGGCCGTACAGCGTCGTTATCAGTATTTCAGCCCCGATGAGCGCGTGCCAAGCAAACGACCAGGCCTGCCTTATTCCGAGGATGAGCGACGGGGTCGCCGCCGGGATCATGACGTGCCGGAACAGCCCAAACCCTTTCGCGCCCATGTTGCTGGCCGCGCGCAGGTAGAGCGGCGGGATGTTGCGGATCGAGCTGTAGGTCGTTATCATTACCGAAAACACCGACGCCATGACGACTACAAACATTATTCCAAAGTCGCCAAAGCCAATGAGCAGGATCGCAAACGGGACCCATGCTATGCTCGGGAACGTCAGGAGCCCGACTGCAAAGGAGCTCATCGTCTTGCCAAACCCGCGGAACTTTACCATCGCCAGCCCGACTGCCACGCCAATGCCAATTGAAATCGCGAATCCGGCGACAAGCCTTAGCAGCGTTATTCCAATTCCGACCGTAAGCGAAGAGTTTGCTATCAGGCCTCCTATTGCTTCTACAACAGTTGCAGGCGATGGAAGTATTGTTTCGGGCCATATCCCCAGCAGGAACACCAGCTGCCACATGCCTGCAAATGCGGCCAGGAACAGCGCGGTGTTGGCAGCGTCTGTTACGTCTAGCCTGCTGCTACTGCGCCGCTTCTCTGCCTGCTGTGTTTTCTCTTCTAACAAATTGAAAGTCTTCCTCCAGTTCCTTCAGGATCTGCCTCTTGATCACGGTTATTTCCGGGCTGTCTACGTCTCGCGGCCTTGGAAGGTTTATCGCAAATTCTCGCTTGATGTTGCCGCTTCTGGGCGACAGCACTACAACTCTGTTGCCAAGCGCCAGCGCCTCGTTAATGTTGTGAGTCACAAACAGAATCGTCTTTCCTGTTGCTTCGTGGATCTGCAGCAGCTGGCTGTGCAGCATGTCCCTTGTCTGCACGTCAAGAGCAGCAAAGGGCTCGTCCATCAGAAGAATGTCAGGGTTCATTGCAAGTGCGCGCGCAATCGCGACCCGTTGCTTCATGCCGCCGGAGAGCTGGTAGACGTACGAGTCTGCAAACCTTGACAGCTGCACCATGTCTATAAAGCGGCTTGCGGCCTGTCTCTGTTCGTTCTTTGGAATTTCCGCCACCTTCAGTCCAAACACGACATTTTCTGAAACAGTGAGCCATGGAAAGAGCGCGCCTTCCTGAAATATGACCAGCCTTCCGGGATCGGTAGAGGTTTTATTTTCCCCTTTCACTGCTATGCTGCCTGAATCCGGGCGATCAAGCCCGGCGATGATGTTGAGCAGCGTGCTTTTACCGCAGCCGGACGGCCCCACGATCGTCACAAACTCGCCGTCCTTGACGTCGATGCTGACATTATGCAGGACGGCGTGGTTCTGCGAGCCGGCATATTGAAAGGTCTTCGATACCTCCTTGACCTGCAGCAGAGTCGC
>DASTTF010000024.1:0-4013 GCA_035760305.1 Nitrososphaera sp. | reverse complement strand
ATATTTCAACCATCCGCGGTACATCTTGCGAATGAACCACAAGAGATAATTTCAGCGCGCGTAATATGCCTCATACCTGCACGACTGCTTTGTTCGCACGGGAGGAGGGCGCGTGTCTTCCGGACTCGTGCTATTTCAGCTTGATCTGCTTTTTCTTCTTTTTAACAAAAACCAGCGTCCCGGCTACCCCGACTGCTACCGCCGCCGCGGAAGGCACCGCGATATAGAGGTAGTCAAACGGGCCTGCCACGTTGACAAAGAACGTGAACGTCAGGGTCTCGCCGCTGTAGCTATAGTCGTTGAGGTCGACGTACAGCACGTACCTGCCTGCCTCTGCAAACGTGTATTCGTGGGTGTGATGGCCGTAGGGCACGATTATCGGGTTGGTCCTCTGGAGCTCAGCCCCGTCCTTGAAGAGCCTCAGCATTATCTGAGTGTCAACCAGGTCGTCGCCGTTGACGCCTGCTATCCTTATCAGAATGTTTGCCGGGCTGCCAGCCGGCGGGCTCTTTGGCTCTGTAGTCATTTCAACGTCATAGTTGCCTATCCTCTGCCGGTAGGCGTCCTGTAGCGGGTCCGCAAACGCCTGCCCGCCTGCAACTAGCGATGCTGCAACCAGCGACGCGACAAGCAGGGCTGAAAACTTCAAGCTTGCTGTAGATTGGCGCAACCCGGCTTAAAGTTCTTCGACCATTTCGGCATAGTTGTCGACGACCCTGTCTGCAAAGCTTGCCCTGTACTTTGAGAGCACTTCGGCGACTAGGTCTTTTTTGGCGAGCCTGTAGAGCTGGTATTCGCCGTACCTGACTGAAACAATGCCGGCCTCCTTTAGCCGCTTTAGGTGGGACGACACGGTCGAAGGCGCCTTTTTGGTGTGGCCGACGATCTCGTTGAACGTGCAAAGGTCGTGGTCAAGCATGAAAAGCACGATCTGCCTGATAGGATCGTGCCTGACGAATTTCAACACCGCGGACTCGCTGTCTGGGATGTTGGCAGGGTAGTACCTTGTCATCCTCGCCTGCCTGCCCACCTTGACTGCTCCTGCTTTTTCAAGCACCGCCAGGTGGTACGTCAGGACGCCGTTGACAAGGTCGGTCATCCTCAGGAGCTCCCTGTAGCGTATGCCCGGGTTTTCTTCAATGTGCCTGACGAGGATTGTTTTTGTGTCTACTTCGACTGCCTGCTCCATCACTTGTTCACCTTCAATACTCCTAGGCCAAACATGGCCAGCATAACAAGCAGGATTACGTGGGGCAGCTCTATGCCCAGCGTGGAAATGTCAAACACGCTCACTATACCTGTGGCGTCCAGCAGGTACAGGAATTCGACCGTCGCCAGCGCGATGAATGCGAGCGCCATGAATAGCAGCCTCGCGCCGGTGCTCCTCCTGTATGCAAGGACCGACACTATACTTAGGAAAACCGCGATGGTGAGGCTGGCGATATGCAGGATAATGTGGTAAATCATTGTCGGATGAGTGATGTGGGGCACGATGAGCGGCGCGGCGACTCCGATGACAAGCGCGGTGATCAGCCCGAGCAGTATTGGCTTGCTGACAGACTCTTGTACAGGCTCGCCTCTGCCTTTTTGCATCCGCTATTTTATGGCCGTGCACCACTAATAAGCCAATTGGTACAACCCCAGAACAGAGATTACGTTGATATTTGTCTAATAGTTCTAGCCCTGGTATGAGCACTGGCTTTGAAAGCATTTCATTGAAAAAATTGGCACTTATCATCATTGCCGCCGGCGTCACTATTGTATTTGCACTCTCTGGCTTTCAAGCAAGGAGCCGGTTTGCGCCAGGGATAACAGAAGAGGCTACGGTGATCATAAAACAGGGCATCAACTGCGTGATAGAAGGCTCTGACAGAGTTCCGCGCACCGTATCCGATTGCCAGTACAACACTGGCGACATTGTGTCAATAACTTACAAGCCGCAGCAGCCGTCTATCGAAAGGCATGAACTTGTAAGAAGCGCGGGGCAATAGCCTTTCAATAAAACAAGGCTTTCCACTTGCTGCCTCTTAGGGCCTGTCAAGCCGCCGAGCGGCCCGCACGTTGCGCTTGAGGTCGATCGCGCTCTTGCTGTATGCGAGCGCGCTTATTACGATGCCTGCCGCTATCGCCGGCCCTGCCAGGTCCGTGAAAGAAAACGGAAGCTGGGGGATGCCGCCGCCTGCCGATCCTCCATCAGTTCCGTTGCCCGGCGGCGGGGTTGTCGCCGGCTTGGCCGTTATCGTGATGCTGCCCAGCGCGGCTCCGCGCTGAGCGGCAAACCAGATCCTGCCGTCGTCGTCCGCGGTTATCCACTGTATGGCCGACCCTGCAATCGGGATCTTGGCCTCGGCGCCTTCGCCTGTCCTCGGGTCAAGCACTGCGATCCTGTCGATCTCGTGCTCTGCAAACCACAGGTTGCCATAGCTGTCCATGGCCATGCCAAAGGGCAAGCCGGCCTCGTTGACTGAAGGGTACTCGCGGAAGGTGCCGAGGAGCGCGTTGAACACCGTTATGGTGCCGCCGCTGTGCTCGGCGATGTAGATGTTGGAGCTTCCCGGGTCGGGGAATACCGCCGCCGGCTCGTCAAGCGTCTGGAGCTGGCTGTTTGGCGCGTACTCTGTAATGTTGCCTGTGGCCGGATCTATCATGGCTATGCTGCCTGGTCCTGACTCTGTAAACCAGATGTTGCCAGACCTGTCGGAAGCAATCCCGGCCGGCCTTGCCGCCGGCGTCGGTATGTCGTACGACGAGAACTCTTCGCTTGCAGGGTTGAACTTGACTACCTTGTTAGCCTGAATCACCGGCATCCAGAGGCCGCCGCTGCCGTCCATTGCAAGACCGGTCGGGATGCCTGCTTCCGGTATCACGAACCGCCGGCTGGAATTGTCCGCAGGGCTGTAGATGCCAAGCACGCCGTTGGGGCTGCTGCCTATGGGGTCGACGTACCACAGTCTGCCGTCGGCGGCAAGCACCGTGTTCGTTATGAGGGTGGCGTTGCTTATCCCGTGCATGGTATAGTTGCCGGTTGCAATATCAAGCTGCCATATCCTGCCGCTTCCAGGCAGCGTGTCGCCCACCCAGATGGACTGCCTTGCCGCATCAAAGACCGGATAGAGCGGCAGGCTGTTGACCGGCGTCGTGTACTGGTCTACCTTGAATTCCAGGTTCGACACCCGCGGCTTGACGTTCGCGTCAAGGGTCGCAAGCATGTTGCTCCCCTGCGTGTTCACGCCCTCGATCTCGACGTGCCACATTCCCGGCAGGCTGAACGCCGCGTCTACGGAAAACGCGTTGTCAGACTGCCTGGTCGTTTCGATTTCTATCGGGCCTATGCCCCTTTCCACCTGCGTCAGCTTTATCGTGGCGGACTCGATCCCTGTCGCGTTGCTGCCGTCCTGGTTAAGGAACGACAGGCGAAAGTTGTTCTGCCCTACAGCAAAGGGGCTGACTGCAAGCTGTATCCTGCCCTCGCCGGTGTAGAGCGTGCGTACAAAGTCGGTCCTCGGCTCCTCCGCAAAGGCTGACTGACCGTCCTGCAGCTCGCGCTCGTAAGCCGGGAACTGGCCGGAGGGCAGCGCCCCGTTTGCCATGAGCGAAACCATGAACAACAATACTATGCCGACGCCGGCCTCTGCCTTGAGCGTCTTGCCGTAGTGCCTGAGGCTTGAGACTTGGGTGCCTGCGCCGCCGGCCATGACTGCAACCGCCCTCTTTTGGACGACAAACTGGGAATACGCGCCCATCGCCACCATCGCGCCTGCAAGCCCCAGCTTTATCGCAAGCACCTGGCCGTAGACGGAAGCGAATGTGAGCGACAGGTCGCTTTCAAGCGAAAACAGCAGGACCGGCCCGGTTATCACCGCGATGCCCAGCAGCGTCACCACCACCGTCGAAAAGCGCGGGATCAGGATGGCGAGCGCGGAAGACCTGATCCTGTCGTCGCCTATTGCGAGGATCCTGGGCACCGCCACAAAGCCGAGCAGTATCAGGCCGCCTATCCATATCGAAGCGGC
>DASTTF010000023.1:0-3489 GCA_035760305.1 Nitrososphaera sp. | reverse complement strand
GAAGGTGCTATCGCTCCTGTCTGACAACGAAATGGGCAGAGATAAAGTTGACAACAGTTAAGGCAACATCCATCCTTCTGCTTGCATCCCTTTTTTGCATGCTGTTTATGGTGGGCGCGCCCGGCTCTTCGTATGCGTGCGAATGCATACCGAGGACACCGGAAGATCGATTCGACAGCTCTGATGCGGTCTTTGCTGCAGAGGTCGTGGACATCGACGAGTTTGAGAATCGCTACCGCGTGGTTTTCAACGTCTCCGAGTACTGGAAGGGGCTGTCAGAGAATGCTAGGTATGTGGTTGCGGGGCTGGGCAGCTTGGACGGCAATACCTGCGGCTATCCGTTCCAGGAAGGCGAAGAGTACCTGACATATGCCAAGATAAGCGGCGACGGGCTTTATACTGGCGCGTGCTATGGCGTACGCGAACTGGCCGATGCTGATGACACGCTGGCAGTTCTCGGCGCCGGCACTGTTCCGCGCGGCAGCGCAATCGATGTCGATCCTGATCCGCTTGACGGCCTTGCTCCAACCATGACTGTTGCTCGTGAGCCGGACCTCGTGCTGGTATTCATTGTCGCAGCCATAGCGTCGCTGTCAGCCGGCCTAGCAGTGCTGATCGTCAAAAAGCCAAAGCGCTAGTACATCGCTTTTGCGACGAGCTCTGTAAACTGGCTAGTCGTAAGTTTGCCTCCGATGTCCTTTGTCTTGCTTCCCTTCTTTAGGGCGCTGACTATGGCGTCCTCTATGCGCTTGCCTTCCGCCGCCGCGTTCCTGTCGCCGTGCTTGTCGGCTAGCCATTCAAGCATCATCTTTGCCGACAGCAGTATAGACGACGGGTTTGCCGCGTTCCTGCCGGCGATGTCAAACGCCGCCCCGTGCACGGGCTCGAATAGGGCAAACTGGTCACCGATGTTGGCCGCCGGCCCCATGCCGAGCCCGCCCACCACCTGCGCGGCCTCGTCGGAGAGTATGTCGCCAAACAGGTTTGTCGTGACGATTACGTCAAACTCTTCGGGATTGCGGATGAGGTTCATGGCGCATGCGTCGACATAAAGCTCGCTGTACTGTATCTTGGGGTACTTTTTCGCCACTGACTTGCATGTCGCCGCAAAGAGCCCGTCGCCCTTGCGGAGCACGTTTGCCTTGTGCACCGCGACCACCTTGCGCTTGCCGCCGCGCATCGTCGCCGTCTTGAACGCGTATTCAGCTATCCTGCGGCTCGCCCGCTCTGACGTGACCCTGAGCGCCACGACCGTGTTCTCGTCTGCGTTGAACTCCCATCCAAGATAGACGTCTTCCGTGTTCTCCCTCACGGTGACAAGGTCGACCTTGCCTGAAAGGCTCGGGATGTTCGGGTACGACCTTGCAGGCCTGACGTTCGCGTAGAGGTCGAACATGCGCCTGAGCACTATTATCACGTCGGCCGCGCTTTCGCCCACCGGGCCCTTCAAACATGCCTGCGACTTTTTGATCGCGTCCACAGAAGATTCCGGCAGCGCCTTGCCATATTTCGCGAGTGCGCCGTCGCCGGCGTCGACTTCGTTTATTACAAACTTTGTAGAAGAGCCGTCGCTGATTGTCTCCAATATTTTCTTTGCCGCCGCGGCCTGCTCCGGGCCAATGCCGTCGCCCCTGATGAGGGAAATGTTGTATCTTGACAATTGTACCGACGCCTAGCTTTTAGAGTAGAGCACCTTTCTCAGCAGCACCTTGTTGATGGCGTCCATCATTGCCTGCACCGACGCGACGACAATGTCCTCGCCCGCCTTTTTCGCGGACACGACGTTGCCGTCCTTATCCTCTACCTTGATGGTGACTACTGCAAGCGCGTCAGAGCCGCCTGTTATTGAGTCGAGCATAAAGTCCCTGATCTTGACGTTGGCCACCTCGCCGGCAATCTTTTGTATCGCCTTGAGCGCGGCGTCCACCGGGCCGACGCCGGTGTTGGACGCGATGAGGTCCTTGCCGTCCGCGTTCAGCCTTACCACCGCGGTGGGTATGATGTTCATGCCGGTGACGATGTGAAAGTCGTAGAGCTTGAATTTTTCCTCGAACTTTGTGTTGCCCATCGTTTCGCCGGCTATCGACAGCAACTCTGAAGTCGTTATGGACTTGCCCTTGTCGGCGATGTTCTTTTGTTTCTCCACGATCTGGTGGAGCTGCTCGTCGGTGGGCGTGATCCCGAAATCCTCGAGCATCGCCCTGATGCCGTGCGCCCCTGCGTGCTTGCCCGCCTGCATCCACCTCTTCCTGCCGACAAGCTCGGGGGCTATGGGCTCGTACGTGAGCGGGTTGTTGATTATGCCGTGGGTGTGGATGCCCGACTCGTGGCCGAACGCGTTTTCGCCTATTATCGCCTTGTTCGGCTGGACGATTATGCCCATCGTGTTTGACACGAACTTGGACGTCTCGTAGATCAGCTTTGTGTTGATGTTGTGCTTTTTGTTGTAGAGGATTTCAAGCGCCATCACAAACTCTTCGAGCGACGCGTTGCCCGCCCGCTCTCCGAGGCCGTTTATCGTGACGTGCGCGCAAGCTGCCCCCGCGTTGACGCCTGCTATCGCGTTTGCGACCGCGAGCCCAAAGTCGTTGTGGCAGTGCATGCTTATCGGGAGGTCGGTGACGCCCTTGACGTCCTTTACAATGTCCGCCATATAGTCCGGAGTCCTGTAGCCTACAGTGTCGGGTATGTCGATCCTGTCAGCGCCTGCTTCCGTGACCGCCTTGAACACCTTTAGCAGGAACTGCCGATCAGATCTCGTCGCGTCCTCGGCGGAAAATTCCACCTGCATGCCGTGCTTTTTTGCATACTCTACGGACTTGACCGCCTTGTCCATGACCTGCTCGGGCGTCATTTTGAGTTTGTACTGCATGTGTATGTCTGAAGTCGCAATGAACGTATGGACGTACTTCAAGTCGCATTTTATCGCGGCGTCGATGTCGGATTCTATTGTGCGCGCAAGGCCGCATACCTCAGCCTTCAGTCCCTGCTTCGCTATCGCCTTTATCGCCTGCATCTCGCCCTGCGAAACTATCGGAAAGCCGGCCTCTATCGCGTCGATTCCGAGCTCGTCGAGCTTGATCGCTATCTGGACTTTTTGATCCGGTGTAACAGTAACGCCGGGCGTCTGCTCGCCGTCCCTGAGGGTAGTGTCAAAGATCCTTACCTTGTCGCCGCCGGCTTTGCTCAAAGTTCAACTCCCCTTGGAAGGGCCGAAACCCCGGTCCTTGAAAGCTGGGCAATGCCATAATGCTCCACAAGATTCCTGAACGCGTCTATCTTGTCCGGCGTGCCCGTCACCTCTACCGTTATCGTCTCCTTGCCGATGTCGAGGATGTTGCCACGGAATATCGTGGCGTAGTTGATTATCTCGCTCCTGGTAGTTGGGTCGACTGCCTTCATCTTGATTAATGCAAGCTCGCGGTACACCGTCTTTTCGGTATCGAGCACCTTTACCTCTACCACGTCTATCAACTTGCGCAATTGCTT
>DASTTF010000022.1:0-2982 GCA_035760305.1 Nitrososphaera sp. | reverse complement strand
CCCCTCTGATCAAAGCCCTGAGGCTCAGGCCGATATCCTTCGTAATTATCACGTATTCACCTGCCTCTGCTTTCTTTAGGATTTCCTCGTCAGCGGCTCCAATTCTAATCGCATTCTTTACATTCTCGAACTCGCTGTGTTCATCAATGAATTTGTCTGGCTTTGACATATTTTCGTCCACTAGATATTTCAATTATCTTGGTGACATCGTCAGTTCTAGATAAGCAAATGTTTGTTTTTTCATTGAAACCCTCATTGGATATGATATTAGGAGGATTGCGGGTAAAACGGTTTACGAAACCTTCGCTCTGCCAGGCTTAGCTACTAGGGCGCGGAATATGCCAACTTCTGGCGCTCGTTATTTAATGCTTGGCGCTAAATTAAATACCACCGAGATCAGTTTTTCGTTGTGAAGGTGTCGATCTCGGGCGTTCGGGGCGTCTACGGGCAGGACCTCAATTTGCACGAAGTGAGCAGGTTCGCCGGCCAGTTCGCCGGCATGATCAAGTCTGGAAAGTGCGTAATAGCGCGCGACACCCGCCCGTCCGGCAGGATAATCGCCCAGACGGTGGCTGCCAGCCTGATGGCCGGCGGCATCGATGTCTACAACCTCGGAGTCGCGCCCACCCCGGCGGCTTTCCGGGAAGCGCGGAGGTACGGCGCCGGCGTGATAATAACGGCGTCCCACAACCCGCTCGAATGGAACGGGCTGAAATTCATTATCGACGGCAGGGGGCTTTTTGAGCGCGAGCTGGACGCGATGCTAAAGTCGCCAAGCGGCCATCGGGACAAGTTTGGAAGCGAGTACCGGATTGCTTCGCGCTATGTGGACGAAGTCGTGGACATTGCAAGGTGGGGCGCCAAGGTAAAGGTCGGGATCGACTCCGGCGGCGGGGCCGCGTGTGGCTACGGCGAAAGGTTGTTCAAAAAGCTGGGTCACCAGTACTACAGCATTAACGGCGTGGCAGGCGTGTCTTCAAGGGGTCCCGACCCGACTGCGGACGAGCTGACGGACCTGCGCGCGCTGGTGACTGCAAACGGGCTCGACCACGGCTTTGCCCTTGACCTCGACGCGGACAGGCTGGTGGTGGTCAGCAGCTGGGGCGAAAAGCTGAACCCGGACGCGACCCTGCTCCTGTGCGTCGCAAGGGCAGTAGAGATGGGCATGAAAAAGTTCGTGGCCAGCATCGACACCAGCGTCGCGATTGAAAAATACGTCCGAGATCATAAGGGCAGATTGTCATATTCCAAGGTGGGCGAGGCAAACGTCGTCAGCAAGATGCTGGAGACTGGCGCTGAGGCCGGCGGCGAGGGGAGCAGCGCCGGCTTTATCATGCCCGGCTTTAACATGTGCCGCGACGGCCTCCTGGCGGCAGCCACGATTTCGACGCTTGACAAAAAGATGATAGGGCAGTGCATGAAGTTTGCGTCGCAGTTTGCGCAGGTCAGAGGCAAGATAGCGGCCGACTCTTTGCTGCACAAAGCGGTAATTGAAAAGCTGCCCGACATTTTCAAAAAGGAATCATCATCGGTAATGACTGAAGACGGCGTCAAGGCGATAATAGACGAAGACTCGTGGGTGCTGGTCAGGCCTTCAAACACAGAGCACGCGATCAGGGTTTCCGTGGAATCAAAGGCAGAGAAGGCGCAGGCCCTCTACAAAAAGGCAAGCGAAAAGGTGCAGGCGGCATATGACCAGGTTAGATGAAAAAGAGATCATACGGATCTTTGCAGACAGGCTCGGCATAGCCGACCTTGACGACGTCGCCCTGGTCGGCAGGAACATTGTCTTCAAGGCGGACATGCTGGTCGCAAGCACCGACGTCCCACCTGGCATGGAGGCGTGGCAGGTCGCCAGAAAGAGCATCGTCTCGTGCGTCAGCGACCTTGCCGCAAAGGGCGTCAGGCCGCACGCGGCAATGATTTCGCTCGGCCTGCCGAAAAACTGCACCAGGCCGTACGTCGAGGGGCTCGCAAGGGGCTTTGCCGGCGCCTCAAAGGAATTTGAAGTAAAGATAGTGGGCGGCGACACGAACGAAGCCGGCGGGCTTGTCATCGACTGCAGCATGATAGGCTTTGCCAGCAGCAAGATGCCGACGAGGGGCGGCGCGAGGCCGGGCGACGCGGTAGTGGTGTCCGGCATGTTTGGCCTGCCGCCTGCAGGGCTTGCGATCCTGATGCGAAAAGCCTCGGCTGCCGGCGCGTTCAGAAAGCAGGCGGCCGAGTCAGTGCTTTTTCCGGCGCCAAGGCAGCGCTTTGGTCTTGTACTTGCAAAATATTTTTCGTCGTCGATCGATTCGAGCGACGGGCTCGCGATATCGCTATACGAGCTGGCAGTCCAGAGCAAAGTCAATATCACAATTGACAGCACGCCGGCTGTCGGCGGCGTAGAGCAGTTTGCAAACGAAAACGGCCTTGACCCGCATGAGCTAGTGTTCCACGGCGGCGAAGAGTATGAAATTGTCGCGACGATCCCGAAAGGCAAGATAAAGCAGGCAATGTCTGCAGCAAAGAAGGCAAATGTCGACCTGCACGTGATAGGCAGGGTGCAGAGGGGAACCGGCGGCGTTTCTGTTGGGAAAAAGCCGCTTGAGAACAGGGGCTACACGCATTTCAGCCGGCGATAACGTTTTTAACCCTCTAAAGGGGCGAATGTAACTGCATGTCTGAAACTACGAATGAAATTACCCAGACAAAGTGGGGAGTAGCCCACATCTTTAGCAGTTACAATAACACCCTTGTCCACATCACCGACCTGAGCGGGAGCGAAACGATCTCGTTCAGCTCTGGCGGTCGCCACGTCACCGCCGACAGGTATGAATCGTCGCCGTATGCGGCCATGAAGTCGGCCGTCGCGGCGGCAGACGTCGCAAAGTCAAAGGGCATCACCGCGCTCCACATCCGCGTGAGGGCGGTTGGCGGGGTAGGCCCGAGGATCCCGGGTCCCGGCGCGCAGGCGGCCATCAGGGCGCTTGCGAGGGC
>DASTTF010000021.1:0-7232 GCA_035760305.1 Nitrososphaera sp. | reverse complement strand
ACTTCCGCGCCTTCCTTAACTTCGACGCACGACGGGAGGTAGGCGTGCACCTTTGACCTGCTCCTCTGGTATCTCTTGTACTTTGGCGTAGGCTGTGGGTATTCCCTTGACACGACGACCATCTTTGGAGCTTTTGCGCTTGACACAATGCCCGTCAGCAGCTTGCCCCTTACAGAGAGCGTGCCGTGGAACGGACAGTGATCATCCTCGCATGTTTTGCGCGGGGAGACAACGGAAACGCCGATATTTCTAACCATAATTCATCACCAATTATTTATCGCGATGTACGATCCTCAGGTCTTCCTATCAACGATGAACCACTTATAAAGCAAACGCCAGAGTGAGTTTTGATCTCGATCTTTGTCGCCGCTTTTTTTGCTATTTGTTTTACTGCAGAATCTGTCCTTATCGATATCGTGTTTTTAGTTTCAAAGACTATCGAGCCACTGACGCCATTTAGCGTCGGATCTGTCGACTCGACTATTTTTGCGCCAAGGCCGATGATCTCGTGTACAAGCACGTTTTCAGGGCTCGTCATTTCTTGATCTTCCTTTCGTTGAGAAGAGTCATCATGCGCGCAATGTCGCGCCTGAGCCATTTTATGTGACCTGTCTGCTTCTTGAGCGTGCCCTTTGATTTTTCGAGCTTTAGCTTTGCAAGATCCGCCTTTAATTCTGCAAGCTTTTCAGCCAGGTCCTGGTCGTTCATTTCGCGCAATGTCTTTAGCTCAAGCCTGGCCAACTTGTTTTCCTCCTTGTGGTTGTTCAGTCGTTGCCGTCGCACCAGCTGATCCTTCGTCTGGAGAAGTTGGTGGGGAAGCAGCTGGAGCCTGTGCGTCTATACCGGTAGACGCATCCCTTAATTCAAATTCCTGTGGAACTGCTGCCTTTGAGGCAATCCTCAGCTGTATACCCATAAGGCCCATCTTTGTCAAAACATAAGACATGCCTGTCGTTACAATGTGGCCGGCGATGTCGCCGCTCTTTGGCACGACTCCTATAGTGTGCTTTTCAAAGTGGGCGCGCTCTGTGCGGAGCTTGCCAGAAATCACGACTTCTACTCCCAACGCGCCAGAGTTCATTATGGTGTTGAGCGACCACATGGATGCGCGCCTAAACGCGGTGCCGCGCTCGATGAGCTGCGCGATCCTGTTCGACATGATGTGCGGGTTCAGCTCAGGTTGGGTAACTTCAAGAACTGAAATCTGCGGGTTCTGCAGCCCGAACTTTTGCTCGAGCTTTGCCATCAGGTCCTTGATGCCCGTCCCCTTTCTCCCTATGACGAGTCCCGGCCTTGTTACAAAGACGGTTATCCTTGCGCCCACTGGAGTCTTTTGCACTTCTACTCCGCCATAGCCGGCGTCCTTGAGAGAGGTTGCAAGGAACTCGTTTAGCTCCATGTTGCGGAAATTGTTCTTTATTACATTCTTGACTGCGCTCATTGTTATTCTCCCCTTGACTCCTGTGCGACAAGCTCTACGTGAACGAGCGTGTCAATCTTTGGGCTTGACCTTCCCATTGCGCGGGGTGTGAACCGCTTGAGCTTGGTGCCCTTGTGCGCCGCGGCGCTCACTATGCGCAGGCGGTCAAGGTCCATGCCCTTGTACTCTGCGTTTGATTCAAGGTTGTCCAATAGTTTCAAGAATTCGCCTACCGCCTTTTTCGGATACCTGCCGGCAAAAAATCCGTCGCGGATGTTCGACCTGTGCGCCACTTCCATGTTGTAGCGCCTGTACGGCACCGCTTCCTTGCGGGCGATGACGTTCTCGAGGAACTCGCGCGCCTTTTCGATCGACATGCCCTTGATGGCGACTGCGATCTCGCGCGAATGCTTGTGCGAAATATCCTTCTCCCTTATAGCGGCGCGCACGTGCTTTGCCTTGTCGTAATTTTGAAATGCGTAACCAAATTGTGGCATGTCAATCACTTCAATGGGACGTACAGGCTTGACCGGGAAGAGCCGACACCCGGAGCGCCGTGCTGCACGCGCTTGTTTGTTATCGCGTATTCGCCGAGGTAGTGCCCGATCATTTCCGGCTTGATGCCTACCTGCGCAAATTCTTTGCCGTTGTGAACGTGGATAGTGAGACCGACCATGTCTGGCAGGATAATCATGTCGCGGGCGTGCGTCCTGATGTTGCCCTTGAGCTTGCCGTCTCTGGCGAGCTTTACCTTCTCGCGCAGCTTCCTCTTGTCGTCATTCATGTAAGTGCTGACGCGCTTGTCAAGCGACCTGCGCTGCCGCGCATTAAGAAGTGGCAGCAGGTTCTCTATTGACAGCGACTGCAGCTGTTCAGGAGTGTAACCTTTGAACTTGAATTCACGTACCAACTAGATCATTCACTCCTTGTTTTCCAGACCACTTTTAAATCTAACGAGAAAACCATGCGGTTACACCAGTCCTAGCTTTGTTGCTAGCTCCCTTGCGCCTTCCGGCGACTTGAACCTTACAAAAGCCTTTTTGCCGCGTATGGTCCTCGCGGTGTTGACCTCTATCGTCTCTGTTTCGTAGAGTATGCGGATGGCTTCCATTATCTCCTTCTTGCTGGCTTTTTCTGCCACAATGAACGCCAGCTTGTTCTCCTTTTCTATCTGGGTGAACGTCTTTTCAGTTACATAGGGCGCAACTATCAGGTTTGCCGCCTGCTCTGCAGTCATGTCGCTTGCCGGCGCTGCTGCCGCAGTTTCGGCCTTCTTTGGAGCTGCCTGCTTTTCCTCCTTGGCCTCTGCAGCTGTCTTTGCTGTATCCTTGCTCACTTGTTGATCAGCTCCATTATTTTGTGCATCGGCGCCTGCAGGTTTTTCAGCTGCTCGATCGCGTTTTGCGAAAATATCGTCAGCCTTATTGGCTTTGAGCCCGGCGCCAGATCAATTACGCTCACTTCATTGACGCGCTTTACGTCGACTCCCAATAGGGACTGCGAAAGCGCGACCAGTTTAGAGTCGTTTCCGACTACAATAAGGGCGCTCGTGCCAGATCTTGCCTGCCTGCCCCTGCGCCTCGCGGTGCCAGACTGCGCTTTTCTCGTCGCGCTTGCGCGGGTAATGTCGTCGCCGAGGCCGAGGTCGACCAGCGTCTTTTTCAGGTCCTTGGTCTTGGCTATTGATTCAATGTCGTTTGAAACGATTATCGGGAGTTTTACCTTGTCGCCTATCTTGTGGCCACGCCGCTGCACAAGCTCCTTGCTTGCAGTTGCCGCTATTGCGGAGCAAAGCCCCAGCTGCTTTTCCTTGTGGTTGATTTTCTTGTAGATTACCTTCCACGACTCTGGCGGGTGCGCAACCCTGCCGTGCCTGACGCCTGCCACCTCTGCCGCCTGGCCTGCCCTAGGGAAACCTTCACCCCGGGCCCTTGCAAGCCTGGCGATGCCAAGGCCGGTGTTGCGCGACTCTGCGCTCACCATTTCGCCTGCAGCAGGATAGCGACCCTGCTTCTGGTAAGAGTGAGAGAGCAGGTTGACGTAGACTTTGTGTATGACTTCAGGGCGGTAAGGAGTGTCAAATACGACTGGCAGCTCGATCTCGCCCGCGTCCTTGCCTGTTGTAGCGACGACTTTGGCCTTCATTACTCGACGACGACCTCCATGATCTTTGGCTCGAGCACCTTCTTTGGCACGTTGCGTATCGGGTGCCTCATCTTTACCAAGCGCTTTGGAACGCCCGGGACAGAGCCCCTGACAATGATATAGTCGCCCTTGACGAGCCCAAAGTGCTTGAATCCGCCGGACGGGTTTATCGAATTCTGCCCATCCTTTTCGGTGTTTGACATGACTAGTATGCGCTTGTTGTATTCGGTCCTCTGGTGGAACCCGTGCTGGCCCTGTCTTGCGACGGTGTACATGACCACCGCGGGCGAGATCGGGCCGAGGGTTCCGACAGCGCGGACGCTTTTTCTCGACTTGTGCTGCTTTCTCTTGACGCCGAACCTAGTGACCGGGCCTTCAATGCCCTTGCCTCGCGTGATTCCAAAAACGTCAATGTTCTGCCCAACTTGGAAAATGTCGGCTGCCTTGACTTCCCTGCCAAGCACGCCTTTCACATATTCATACTGGGATTTCGCGTCCTTGCCGGAAACTGCCATTTCAAAAACAAACGGGGTCTTTTGAGAAAGGCCGATAGAATTCGGGGAAACTGCCACTATTGCCATGATCGCGCTTGCACTGCCAAGCATGCCTTCCGCCTTTGCAGCGGCGTCGTCGGCGGTCTTTGCGTCGAACTTGCGCGGCAGCTCTTTTGGAAGGTCTTTTGCATAAATGTCAAAGATCGCATGTTGGCCGTAAAGATCCTTCTTGTAGCCGCGGATGCCAATTATTCTGACAGGCGGAGTCACGATCACCGTCGCCGGGTTGAGCAGCTGCTTGCCAAAGTTCGGAGTTTTTTCCCGGTCGTCAATTGTCAGCACGTGAATACCACCGGCTTTGAAACCTGCAAATCCTGAAAGAGAGCTTTTTTCTGCAGCGACCTGAGGCCAGGTTCTAATCTTTGCCTCTAGGCTTCTGGCTCTCGCCCTTGGTCTGAAGGCAACACTGCCCCTTCTCGGGGCACTATACTTGCGATGACCCATAGATACTGCATGACTCTGCCTGACCCTTTAATAAGTTATTTGAAGCGCGCAGCGCGATCGCTTTGCGGCAGAGAACTATTAAGAATTGCCAGAGTTCCCAGCACAGCTTCTTCCAGCCGAACTGTTTCCGTGCCTTGGTTTGGAAACATGTTGATCACAAATTCGTATTGCTTTGCATTTGCGCCTTCCTTTGCAAGGATGTCGTGCACGCCGTGCTTTGGCGCGCCAAAGACAACCAGGATGTTCTGCGCGTTTTTGGTGCGCTCGGCGAGCTTTGATTCCAGATTCTTGAAGTAGCTGCCCTTCCTTGACGTGATGACAACTTCGGCGTTTTCCGCGCTCGCGAGCAGCTTGCCAAGCGACGGCACTTCCTTCACTTCGTAACCCCAGTACTCGAAAATGTCGTCCTCCGTCGCCTCAATGGTCTTCAGGTTGGGGTACGGCGAGGCGAATTTGGCGTTTACCTTCTTGCCCTCAAAGCCCTGACCCATAAATGGCACGAGCGACCCTAGCCCGACTTCAACGAACAGTTGCCCTTTGACCTTGGCGATCACCCCTGTGCGCACGTCGCCCGCCTGGACCTTCTTGATGTCTTCTGGCGGCCTGTGGTGCGGCGCCTTGATCGGGTGCAGTATGCCGGCATATTCGAGCTGGTGCATCCGCGGGTACAGGACCTTGCGCAGGTACTGCGGGGTGTCTAGGTAGCGCAAGATCGTCCTGAGCAGATCGGGGTCCTCTCTTTCAAACTGCGACAGCGAATCGTGATAGACGTATATCCTCTTGACCTGAAAGATCGAGCAGGCGCGGGCAAACTGGCCTATCTTGATGCTCTTGTCGCGCTTTGTCTGCTCATCTGAAAGCGAGGAGTCAGGTATTGCGACGCAGAGATCAGGCATTATTCCTTCAACAGCTCTTCAATCGCGCCTTCTAAAACGCCGTTTGACCCAAAGAACGTGGAGCGGAGCACTCCCTTCCTGTCGACCAGGATGCTCGACGGAGTCCCGCGCAAGGCGTACCCTTCAAAAGTCTTAGCAGAATATTCCTTTGATCTCATGTATTGCTTTACGCGCTCTATCAGCACTTGCCTGTCCTTTTCAGAATACGATCTAAAGTCGGGGACGTTGGCCTCGATAAAGTCCATGATCTTGCTTTCCGTAAGTGAATCAGACTCTTTCTTCAGCAGGTCCATTCCTACCGGGAACGGTATCTTGTAGGGCAGCTTGTTGCCGTCTCTTAGCTGGCCATACTGCGCCAGGGCACGGTACGTCTCGCCGATGACTTCGCCGGTCGTGACCAGCTTTTCCAGGTTCTGCAGGTTATTCTTGTCGAAATCCTCAAAGGCGGTCGCCATGCCAAGGACTGTGAGCCCCCTGTCCTTGTACTTTTTGTGAATGTCAATTGCCTCCGGGATTCCGTTGAGGAAACAGCCGGGGCAGTTTACCTGGAAAACCTCCACCAGGACTACGTTGCCCTTTTCCTTGTCAATGTTGGTCGGCTTGCCCTGAACCCAACTCGAAACTTCGAGGTTCGGAGCTTTTAAGCCTATTTTTGCCACCATATAATACAACCAGAATGTAATATAACCTTAAATTAATTTATTGGATTTTTCAAAGGATAAAAGGAGGAAGATCAGGCGCCCCGCTTTGACGTCCTTTCCTTGGCCAGCCCTGCATACCTGTCGATCTCTTCGTCCTCTATCTTGCGCATAGTCTTTGTCTTGTTGTCGATTATGGCCATCTTTAGGTGCCTTGTGCCTGTCTTTTCCTCGCTCACGAGGTATATCGATTCAATCGCAAGGGCGGCCGCTTCGTCAAGGGGGACTTCGGCCTTGTAGCTCTTTTCAAGGAATTCCGTCACCTGGTCGCTGCCGGCGCCGATTGCAACCGCGTCATAGCCGATGTAGGTGCCGCTCGGGTCGGTCAGGAACAGCTCAGAGCCGTTCTTGTCGACGCCTGCAAGAATAAGTGCAACGCCAAACGGCCTTACACCTGCATACTGGGTGAATTGCTGTGCCATGTCTGCAAGGTTCTTGGCGACGCCTTCAACGTCAACTGGTTCGTCATAGATCAGCCTGTTGCTCTGGGCAAAAAAGCGGGCATGGTCTACCTGTGTGCGCGCGTCAGGGATATATCCCGCGGCAGCAACGCCGATGTGATCGTCAACCTGGAAGATCTTTTGCGTTACGTTTGATATCTGGAGCTTTCTTGCCTTTTCTTCTACAGCAAGGATTACTCCGTCTCTGCTCTTGATGCCGATAGCTAGTGTCCCGCGTCTGACGGTTTCAATTGCATACTCTACCTGGTAAAGCCTACCGTCTGGCGAAAATACAGTAATGGCTCGGTCATAGCCCGCTGCTGCTGGTAACAATTCAATCTTTTTTTTCTAACGTTCAATTTAAGCCTAACTATGAGGACCCTGCTCAAAAGCAAATGCAAGCTTGGTATTTAATATCGTTCGATTCAAGGGGTCTCTGCATGGTTCAGGACGAAGTGACGTTTTACGGCCACTCGAACGTCCAGTCGCTCCACGGCAAGACGGTCGAGATAACCAAGGAAGAGCACCTGACTCTCCGTGGAGATTGCATCATAGGGGTGCGGGCGAGCAAGGCGTGTGCCGACCTTGACGAAACTCTTAGGCGCAGGTTGGCTTCGAGCGACTCTGCAGTAAAA
>DASTTF010000020.1:0-4000 GCA_035760305.1 Nitrososphaera sp. | reverse complement strand
GTCGCGTCGTTGAGCATGCTCTTCATAATGTTGAGGTTTACATCGTCGAGGGGAACTATTTTGCCTTTTTCATTTTTATATAGAAACGCGCTAACATCAGATTTCTTGCTTTTCAAACGTTTATCCATAAGTCAATGTGCTAATAAAGTTTGATTAGATGGATTCTGGGTAGTTCAGCATATCTTTGATAGTATCAGTCTTTTCATTTATCCTCTCGACGGAAACGCTCCTTTTGAAATGTCAAGAATTTCATTACATTTGCAAACACCCAGTTCATGCCGTTTTGGGCGGCTGCAGAAATGAAGAGCTTTGCTTGCGATTCCAAGCTTCCTTCGTAACCAATAAAATCGAAAAAGTTGTGCAGTCGTCGCTGGTAGCGCTCCTTCGTGGCCTTGCTCTTCATAGCATACATGAATAGCTCCAACGGTCCAGCTTCTGACACCGACATCTACCTCTTTTATGTTTTGGAACCAATTTAAGGACCGTTAAAGGAGCGGGCCCGGAGGGATTCGAACCCTCGACCTAACGCTTAGGAGGCGTTCGCTCTGTCCATGCTGAGCTACGAGCCCCGCGCATTGTTCAACCTTTGAAGCGCCAATTTAAGGCATTCGTCTATTTGGGCACGAGCACCACGATCTGCGGCTTTCTGTCTGGCAGGAATTCCGGGTCGCGCCAGTCCTTTGGAAAATAGGTCTTGCCCTTGCCTGGGACCACCTGCAGGCCGGCCTGACCGGCGGTCTCTACAAATTCCCGGAGCGGCGCGCCATCAAGGTCAGTCAGCACTCTGAGCGCGCCCCCTCGCGCCAGCTTTTTCGACAGTATCTCGAGCATCGACCTGAACGAGCTCCTGCCTTCTGCAGTGGTGGGCGCAGAGTGCTCTGGCAGCACCATCAAAAAATTGTCTATCGAGCGGTCAGAGATTGCCGGAAGCAGCTTTTCAGTGTCGCCCCAGAAGGCTGAGGCGTTCTGCGGGTCGAGCTCGGTGAACCGGGATTTTGCCTTGAACACCTCATTCTGGTCCTTGCCTATTCCTATGAAATATTCGGCCCAGTTGTCAACCGCCATGGCATGCAGCAGCTCGCCCCTCCTCATCCCTATCTCCAGATTGACTCTCAGGAACATCTTTCTTGCGGTGGCTATGGTCCTGTTGAGCTGCGTCGACGGGTTGCCTTCGTGGAAAAACTGGTAGATCAGGTTCCAGCGCTGCCTGAATATGTAGGGAAAGTGCTTCATGCCGATTATCTGCTTGAAGATTTCATTTTCGGCAAAATCCGCGAAAAAGGCGTCGGTCCTTGGCACGGCTTCAAGCTTTGGCAAATTCAGCTCGTCGTACAGGTTGGTGACCCTGTCCCACGCCCTGACGGGGTCAGAGCCCATGTACGTCACCGCAAGGTCGGCAAGCCAGAGGATCTCGGCGAGTATTTCAGCCTTTTGCGCGTCCGCGCCCCTGCTTTTCAGCTGCTCCTGCAGGTTCGCAAACGTTTCCAGGGCGAGCTTTTGCCGGAAGAACGGAAAGTCAGTCCTCCAGATGAGCATCTCTGCCATCACGCTCTCCGTCGGGCTCCACTCCGCCTTGACGTACTCGGGGTGCGTGGTGGAGAACTCTTCCGGCGGGACAAGCGGCGACTGGAACGCTCGGAAATAGTTTGCAAACTCCTCCCATCCCATCGTAAAGTAGGCGTCCAGGATCCGGGCCCTTGAAAGTTCCTGCATTGTCCTTGCGACGCTAGGGCCCTTGGGCCCTTCGTGGGTCGCGAGCGGCTGGGCGGGATCGTAGTCGTGCAGCAGCCCCGCCACCAGCACGAGCTCATAGTCCTTTGGGCCGAACGCAAACTGCTCGAACTCCTTTGGCACCATGTAGAGGACCATGTACGACACTTCAAGCGAGTGGTGGAAGCTGTGGTATTCGCTTGCGCCCTCGCCGAGCCCGAGGCGGGTGTACGCGTTCTTTAGGAACCTTACGAGCAGCTGGAGCATCTCGATCCTGTTCTGCGGGATGCCCTTTTGGGACGCAAGCTCTAGAAGCGAGGCGACGAGCTCGTCGTCCTTGACGTTTGCGAGGTTGGCGTTTGTCTCCTCGATGCCGCGCTTTTTTGCGCCGGGAAAGTTCCTTATCACCTGCCGGTAGACGATCCTGAGCGGCAGGCTCTTGTTGATGTAGATGCCGAGTCCTCCCCATGGGTACCTTATCCTCTGCCTCTCCCACTCGGCCACTTCGTCTGAAGCGGCCACTATCTTCCGGTTCAGGTCGGCGACGAGCTCGCCCAGCTGGCCGCCTGCAGCGTCAGCAAACCTGTTGCGCTCGGTGTTCATCACCAGCCACTGCGGGACCCTGACGACGTAGACGTAGCGCCACGACTTTGTTTCTTCGCTGACGATCTTTTTCCGGCTGGTGACTGCCACGCTCCGGGGGCCGCTGTGGAACGGCAGGTCACTGTCCTTGACCACCTTCAGCCTGACCTCCCTGCTCCCGGCCCGGAGGCTGAGCAGTATGTGCCAGTACTTGCCCTTGTCCATCCAGGACGGCACCTGCATCTCCTTGTCCCAGAAATCTATCGGGCCGGACGGGACAAACCCGGCTTCATAGTCCTTTGTGACAGGGTTGTACGAACGGTATTCGTACTCGCCTATCATCATGTCGAGCCGGCGGGCCGCGTCCCTTGCGTCAATGACAAGCTCGATCGACTTTGTAAATTCGCGGTAGGCCATCACGCCCCAGATTGTGCCGAGGGCGCTGAAAAGCGTGAAGAGGCCGGCCAGTATGTTTACCTGGTTGCCGATCAAATAGTTCGGGATGAGCGGTATGCCGAACCAGCCGGTGGAGAGCAGGCCGGTGAAGGCGAGCGTGATAAACAGGTACCGGGCGAGGTTGTGGTGATCTAGGCTAAAAAACAGGCCGCCGCCGCACGCGCAGCAATCGCGGTTTTCTCGCCCGACGATTCTAGGTCTAAATCTCAACCTGTTTGCCTGCCGATTGTCTATCGTTCAGTGCACGATTATATATTGTCATAGGGCGGGAATAGTCGGATGCTTTAGCTCTGAGATAAATGCGAGCCGTATCAACGGGTATTTTAGGTGCTGCTAGTAATACGACTTCTATGTCACAGCTAGGCAGAGTGGTGCTGATTCCAAACTGGAATATGAAGCACGAGCGTCGTAGCACAGATATGAACCTGTACCATTTGCTACGTAAAGCCGACATTGGATTTGGGTTCAGACACAGTACCGCGGGACTCGCGGGAATACACGCCTGTAGAGACTCTATGCTGGGTCGCTGAAGCAGGAAGCGGCGATGATTGGCGACAGTCATCCCCTTCTTCGTGAGCCATGTAACAGTGGAGCGAAGAAGACCACGCCATTCATGGGTGGTCAAGTCACATATTGTCTTCACGCTTGCCTTCACCCATTTTGCCGATCGCCGCGCGGAGGGCCGACCACGGCTCTGACCGGTGCACACCCCACTGCTCGTAGCACACCACGTCGGCGAGGTCCATCCGCGGGAGCCAGCCGGCACGCTCTAGGTCCGGCTTTTCTGCAAACCCGCTCACGTACCCGAGGCACAGGTACGCGACCGGCCGCACATGCTGCGGTATCGCCAGTATCTTTTCAAGGTCCTCATTTGCAAGGATGCTCACCCACCCGACTCCCACGCCTTCTGCCCTCGCCGCAAGCCAGAGGTTCTGGATCGCGCAGGCGACGCTGTAGACGCCCGTTTCTTCTATCGATGTCCTGCCCAGGACAAAGGGCCCAAAGCGCGTCTGGTCGTACGTGACGCAAACGTTGATTGCAGATTCTAGTATGCCTTCCAGCTTTAGCGAAATGTACTGCTTTTGGCGCGCATTGTCACCCTCCAGCATGGCAATCGAGCGATCGCGCTCGCGCGCAAAGGACTCTTTGACCTTCTGGCGGGTCGTTCTGTCTTTTACCAGGATAAAGTTCCACGGCTGCGAAAACCCGACTGAAGGGGCGTGGTGGGCCGCGTTCAGTATTCTGAGAAGAA
>DASTTF010000019.1:0-17826 GCA_035760305.1 Nitrososphaera sp. | reverse complement strand
AGAGATCGGCGGGCAGCAGAAAAAGCTGGCCGAGGATTTGATCTTTAACAAACATCCAAACGCGCTTGCAGAACTGATCGCGCACTTTGAAGGCGCCAGGACGGCGGCTGCAGGGCCGACGAAAAGGGTGGAGGTCGACCCGGGCTGGCCCGCAGACAGGCGCTCCTATTTCAGGATAGTCAACCGGCTGAAGGACGGCATAGAGGACGACGTGGTGCAGGCAATAGCAGACAGGGTAAAGGGCGGCGGCAAGGTTGAAAAACGCGGCGGCAGGCTTGCTCTCGAGGCGCCGACAAAGGAGGCCGCGCACGACGCGGCGGTGGAAACGCTCAATGAAGTGCTCTTGCCTGCGATGAAGGAAGTGGGGGACAAGTTTGGCGCCGGCGAGCTGATACTGCCGTTCGTGCTAAAGTCGGCAGAGTGCATGAAGGCCGCAGTCGCCGAGCTGGAAAAATACCTGATCAGGCAGGAAGGGGTCAGCAAGGGCAAGCTCGTATTGTGCACCGTCTACGGCGACGTGCACGACATCGGCAAGAACCTGGTAAAGACCATCTTTGTCAACAACGGCTACACCGTCCACGACCTGGGCAAGCAGGTGCCGATGCAAAAAATACTGGAAAAGATAAGTGAAGTGAACGCGGACGCAGTCGGGCTATCCGCATTGCTGGTGTCGACTTCAAAGCAGATGCAGTATTTCGTCGAGCACGCGCGGCAGAACGGCATGAAGGTGCCGGTCCTCTGCGGGGGCGCGGCGATAAACAGCAGCTATATCAACAGAATAGCGAAAGAGGAAGGGATCTACGGGCCGGGGGTGTTTTACTGCAAGACGGCGTTTGACGGGCTGAAGGTGATGAACAGGCTGATGTCGCCGGAGCACAGGCAGTTCGTCGGCGAGTGGCAGCAAAAGCTGGAGAAGTGGGACGAGAAGCAGGCCGTGGTAGTGGACCAGTCCAAGCTGCCATACAGCGGCATCAGGCCGGTGGCGCCGCCTGTCCCGCCTCATCTCAACAGGCCGGTAAGGATCGAGCCCCTAGAGGTGAAACTTGAAGAGGTGTGGAAGTACCTGAACAAAAAGTCGCTCTTTGTGCTCCAGTGGGGAATGAGGGGCAAGGGAGCAAGCGACCAGGACCCTGAGGAGCTGTTCGAGCAGTGGAAGGAGCGCGTGGTAAAGGACAGGCTGTTCGAGCCCCGAGCCGTCTATGGCTATTACAGGTGCCACAACCTGACGCCAAATCAGGCGGGAGCCGGCAGGCTGGCAGTCGACCTTGCAGATGGCAGGCAGGTGGTGTTTGAATTCCCGCGCTCTTCGAAAGAAAAGCACCTGTGCCTTGCGGACTATTTCGGCGAGGACGATGTCGTCGCGTTCCAGTCGGTGACCGCCGGCAGCAGGGTCACGGAAGTGATCGACAGGTGGAACAAGCAGGACAGCTACACCGACGCCTACTACCTGCACGGGCTCGCAGTCGAGACCGCGGAGGCGATGGCCGAGTGGGTCAATGCAAAGATCCGCGGCGAGCTAAAGATCGGGGAAAAGCGCGGCCTCCGCTACAGCTGGGGATACCCGAGCTGCCCGGACATCTCGCAACACCATCTCGTGTGGGAGATACTCGACCCTGCGAAATCCGGCATGACCCTGACAGAGTCGGGCCAAATAGTGCCGGACCAGTCGACGGCGGCGATAGTGGTGCACCACCCCAAAGCGGAATATTTCGTGCTCTAGGTAAGGGCCGGGCAACCAACCAAGCCGAAAATTACTGCCATTCTTAAGTAGCCGGCAGCGCCAGAAGAGATGATGGAATCCGCAAGCGAAATAGCCAAGCGCGAGTTGCTCAGCTGGCCCGGGGTGACGGTGCACGATCATCGCTTTGGCGGCCTTGAATTCCGCGTCAATGGAAGGGAGATGGGACATATGCACGGCGACAAGCTGGCGGACATGCCCTTTCCAAAGGATATCGGCAAGAAACTCTTATCGCAGGGCAAGGTCTCGCCTCATCACTTTCTCCCGCAGTCTGGGTGGATAAGCTACCACATCAATGGGGCGGCCGACGTTCCCTGTTTGATAGAGCTGTTCCGCATGCAGTACGAGCGCATGACAAGCTATGGCAAAAAATCTACTGGCGTATCTTCAGCTCAAACTCCCTGACGTCGGACTGCGTCCCTTCTACGATCAGCACTCCCTTGACCTTGTAAGTGGCTTCTATTGCCGGCGTGCTGACGGCGGTTATCGTGACCTGCATCTGGCCGGTGCGCGCGTCCTTGCTCTGGAGGTCAGGCAGCTCGACGGTGGGCCTGTCAATTGACAGGGTCTGCCGGTCGACGGAAGGCTCGATCACTGTGATCACCCTTGCGTCGGTGATGCTACGCGATTCAAGGTTCTGCACGTTGAAAACAATGTTGGTCGCTTCGCCGACTCTGATGTCAACCCTGTCAGCAGTAAAATCCGTGAATTTTACATTTGGTGCGCCGGGATTGGCCTGCCCCGGCATTGAAAAAACAATGACCGCCGCAGCAGCCGCGACAGCCAGCGCAGCAACCGCGATCACTTTCAGGAGCAACAATCAGAATGGCAGCATTTGGTATAAACGAGAATGGTCTCTTTGTACCAGAACCTAGTTGTAGAAGGAAAATTCTGTGGACTTTCTAACGTAAATGACATCCTGTTGCGGCTTTGGATGCTGCGCTGCGTTTTCCGGCTTTTTCTCCGCCTGCTTTGTCGCCGTGCCTACTTCGGGGTGCATGCTCTTTAGCTGCTCGGAAATCCTGTCGAACTTTTCGTTCAATTCGCCGATGCTCTTTTCGATCCTGTCCGCGTCGGCGCCTGCGGCCTTGCTCTTGCTTGCTGCAATGACTGCGGCGGCGATCCCTGCTCCCATGGCGGCCATGTTGATTGCTGCGACAACCGCGTCAAAACTTTTTTTCTTTTGAGATCCGTCCATCTCTCGATCAAATGATGCAAAGCGATCTCTTATACCTTGTTCCAGAACTATCGACTTGCTACATTTTCCGCCGCCAGCAAAGGCAATCGCCTTTCCGAAATTCCTTAAATAAGATTATATTGTTACAGCGCCTACGTTTCACGGATTGCACCTGAGGAGGGGTCACATCATGCTGATCGCCGGCGGAGCCGTCGCGGTGGCAAGTTTTGCAGTGTCTCTCTACCTGCTGTCCGGAAACACCTACAGCATACAGCCAGACGACCGCCTGGTCATCCAGCGGTTTGTCTCCAATGCTTCGCAGGGCGTCTACAGCGTCTCCTTTCCGCTGTTTGAAGGGCAGCCCAGCCTCCAGATCGTGGATGCGACTAACCGGACAATAGTCGAGGAAACCATCAGCCCACCGATCGCCAATGGCATCTTCACAATCGCGGCAAGCGGCAACCACACGCTGATCCTCGCCAACCCTGCGTCGGACGCGACCCTTGAAGCGTCCGTGCTCTTTGGAGATCAAGAGTCGTTCGCCACCAGCGAGCAGCTGGCATTCAACTCCCTGCTCTACGCCGGCATCATAGCGGTAATAGCCGGCGCAGTCATAACGATTTTAGACAGGCGGCGTATAGGCAAGATGAAGCAGTTTGGCGACACGAGCGACCTGGTGTAAGTGATATCATGGCAAAGCTTGAAGCCAGAAACATCGGCAAAGAGTTCCTCGCCGTGCAGGGAAGCGAGACAAAGCTCATCACCGCAGTCAGGGACATCAACCTGTCGATAGACGACGGCCAGTTCGTGTGCTTTGTGGGGCCCTCGGGATGCGGCAAGACGACGCTCCTGAACATCCTGGCAGGCCTTGACAAGCCGACCGAAGGCGAAGTGATACTCGATGGCCACCCTGTGAGCGAAACGGGCCCGGACAGGGTCATGGTCTTTCAGGAAAATGCGTTGTTCCCGTGGCTCAAGGTTGCAGACAACGTCGAGTTTGGGCTAAAGATGGCCGGCATTGAAAAGAGCAAGAGGCACGAGCGGGCGATGCACTACCTTGAGATGATGCAGCTGACCAAGTTTGCCAACGCCTACACCTACCAGTTGTCCGGTGGCATGAAGCAGAGGGTCGCCATTGCAAGAGCGCTTGCGATAGATCCCGAAGTGCTCCTGATGGACGAGCCCTTTGCGGCCCTTGATAGCCAGACCCGAGACCTGTTGCTGGTTGAGCTGCAGCTGATCTGGGCGCGGACGAAAAAGACCATAGCGTTTATCACGCACAACATCTTGGAATCCGTGGTGCTCGGCGACAAGGTCGCCGTTTTCACAAAGAGGCCGGGCACGGTGAAAAAAGAGGTAACCGTCGACTATAGGCGGCCGCGCCTGCCGGAGGACGAGAACCTGCAGCCCTACTACCGGCAGATCATCGACGCAATGAAGGGCGAAATGTCGGCAGGAAAAGACGACGACGGCGTCACTTGAGCTGCCTTAACAGTTCCAGGCCGGAGCCAAAGCTGTTGGGCGACGTGAGGAGCACCCGGTCGGCCATCCTGGCAGCCTTTTTCACAAAATCCGCAGCGTCCTTTTCGTATTTGGACCAGTCAAGCCCGATTATCGAAGCTGACTGGCGGTTGTTTTCTGACGGGACCATCACCACCGCGGCCACCCTGATCCCGTGGGGCTTTGCAAGGTCGACTATCTCGCCCAGGTCAGAGAGCGACGAAATGGACTGGGTGACCAGCGAGTGGGGCTTTGCTTCGAGCTTGTTCTGGACAGACTTTGGCGATCCGTCCTTTACCCTGGCCGGGAACGAGAGGTCCAGCTTTATACTCGACCCGTAGCCTTCCTTTCCCAGCATCCTTACCGCTGCGCTCGGCCTCAGGCCCAAGTCGCCCGGCCTGTCCACCGGCTCGTCTCCCATCAGCACCAGCATGCTGTCTACTCCGATCAATATCGCGTCAGACACCGCCTGGCACAATGAAGTGACATTGCGATCCCGCACCCTGACGCTGCAGCTCAGCTTTACTCCGCCCACGCGCTCCTTGATGTAGCCGGCCGCGGTGACGCCTGACACCCTGGGGATGCCCAGCACCGAGTCCGTCAGGTGTATGCCGCCGACGAGGCCGGCGAGCTGCGACGCGCGGCCTGCCATGGCCTGCATGTCGTCGTTCAGCTGCGCCAGGTCAAACCTCTCCCCCTTTACGATCTTGGGCGGGTTCAGCTCGTAGGATATCTTCATCGCTCGTTAACAAAATCGGCGCCGGGCATTATTAAATGCGAGGTCACGCACTTTGAGAGCATATATTTGGCTATGTCATTTCCAGAATCATTGCGCAAGGAAGAGATCCTGTCGCTTCTGAGGCCGGCCCTCTCTGACAGGCCGTACCTGCCGGCGGACGCGGCTTCAGCGACCCCGGCGGCGGTGCTCGTGATAATCCACTACCACGACAACAAGCCCTTTGTATTCCTGACAAGGCGCAGCTCTACTTTGAGGACGCACAGAAGCGAAATATCGTTCCCCGGCGGAAGGTATGTTGAAAGCGACGGCGCGCTTCTTGCCACCGCGCTGCGGGAAACAGAGGAAGAAATCGGGATTGCGTTCAGGCCGGATCAGGTGGCCGGCAGCCTGCGCGCAGTGCGCACGATGACATCGAACCACTTTATCGCGCCTTTCGTGACGATACAGGACATGCTGCCGATGCACAGGATCGCGGCAGGCGAAGTCGAAGCGGTGATCGATGCGCCCCTCATTGATACACTAAAGAGCGTCAAGCCGGACACCGAGCATTACGAGCTTGCCAAGGACGCGTTCAAGTTCACATATGATGGCAATGTGATATGGGGCGCGACTGCAAGGGTGCTAAAGCAACTCCACGGTCTGCTCGTTGGCGCCTAGCGCGTGTTTCTAGTGGAGCATGTGGAAAAATTCGGTATAAAATAATTAACCACTCATTTGTGGACGCATTTGCAAGACACACATACACGCGCGTTTCCAGTCCAGAAACCGTGTAGGACTTATTTCTTTTATACTAGATCTCATCAGACCGTCGTGATCTCTTCATCGCATTTCGCTCCCACGGATAACAGGTCATCATTTGAGCGGCAATCATTGGCATCTGTAACTTATAGAGATAGCGGGATCCCGGTTCCGACCATGACGGCAATTGGCAGGTCTAGTGCGCATGAGGCGGCGGCGCGCTGCCCTTTGACAGCTGTTCATTAAAAGTCCCTGCTGCTTTCTCGTGGAACTCCAGACTGGACTGGTCCACCTTGATCGCCTGCGGAGGGCACACCGACACGCAGGCCATGCACCAGATGCAATCATGCTCACGTATGGGATCGGACTTGTCTGTGTAGTCTTTTCTCCCGTCTCTGAGGCTGTTCTCGCCTTCGCCTGCGGTGGTGGCGTTCTGCATTTCTATTGCAGGTACATCCTGCTCTGTTCTGTACCACTGGAATACCTGCACCGGGCACGCTTCGACGCACGCACCGTCTGCAAAGCAGGAATCCCAGTCGACTGCCACCATGGTGCCGTGGGTCCCTAGCGGCGCGACCTGCTCTCCTCTTGCTTCATAGGCTTTCTTGACCTCTTCGTTCTCTGCAGCTTCCGCAGCCCTTCCCGGGCCCCAGACGAAATGGAAATGCTCGCCGTCAGTATGCTTGTGTTTTCCTATAACTTGTTGATTCTTTGGAAAATCTGGATCTATTGGCATGGTAGCGATTGCCCTGCAAATCTTAAAAGAGTTTGTCTCTGGAAGGCGCGCGTTCTTCAATATCTGCGAAAAAGATTGGATCTCATTTCTAATAGATAGCGGGCCCGGTGGGCTTCGATCCCACGACAACTGGCTTCGGAGGCTTGTGCTTCTTTTTGAAAAGAAACAGCACCCTGTCCTGACTAGGCGACGGGCCCTGATTACGTCGTTGAATTTGCTCATATATGAAACATAGTGTCTTAAAGAAGCATACCGTACAAAGTGGTACATGAGCGAAGGGAAAGACAAGACGCCAGAGCAGGTATCGGATGAGGATTACAAAGTCGCACCCACCAGCGCAGATGAAAAGCATCTGAACAAAAGAGACACGAAAGCTCGGGTGACAGGCGAAAACTATCGGCTTCCAGAGGAAAAGATATGAGAATAGCAGGGCTACAAAGCCGATGGTTGACCTGAAAATTATACTAAATGTCATAGTTTCCTACGTTATCCATATATGTGTAGAAATAAACCAAGCTTCTTTCACATTACAGCATCTATTTCCAAAAGTTATTTATGCTAGAAGCGGCTTTATTCTCTGTGTACGCAAAATTATGCAGCATTGAAATCTTGTCCAGCTACATCAAGGAAGTTTCAGTCGGCGACATGCTGACCGTGCAGGCGCTAATCACAAACCCGCTTGACTGGCAGCACTTTTACGAAAAGCTATCAACACTAAAGCAGGGCGAGAAGACAGAATTTACAGTAGTCACGCAGGAAGGCGACAGGCTGGTCGGCTCCGGCGACATTGTCGAAGTGGACAAGTGGAGCAACCGCGGCCAGTACGGCTTTAAAATCAAGATAGACATCAAGAAGCAAAAGTCGCTGACCGATCGGAGGATAAGGGGGCCGGGTAGGATAAAGATGACCGCGCCAGCCCCGGTGCCTGCCGAGCCGGCAATTGAAGCTCCGCAGGTAGCTCCACTGGCAGCCACGATGATAACGCCGCAGGACATCGCGGCCTTTCGCGAGTTGCTGAAAGGATCAGTCGCGATGGACATGACAAAGTAACGAAAATCGTTTGCAAGATATCAGCAACCGCTATGACGCCTAGCGGCTACATTTGAGCAATTGTCTTGTGACTTGCATGTTGATCGTTGGCATGGTACAAGAAAATAGCAAGTGCGATTGGTTCGGCGAATCGCCCTGCGACTGCGGCTATTGCTGCGCCGACGGCTAAACGCAAAAGGGAAAGTGGAAATAACGCTGCGTACCGGGATCTTTTATGGCAAGCGAAACGCTGGGAAACCTGAAGTTCCTGCGCAACAACGGCTTTACATGGATAGATGCTTCCAGGCCGTCCCCCGGTGACATGAGGGAGCTCGGCAGCAGGTTCTCCTTCCACGAGCTCAACCTCGACGACTCTCTTTCAAAGATCCAGATACCAAAGATAGACAGGTACAAAGACCACCTCTTCATAATACTCCACTTTCCCACCATAGCAAAGGAGACCTCGGTACCGAGATCCGGCCAGCTGTGCATCTTTATGGGCACGGGCTACTTGGTCACCGTGCACCAGGGGGACCTGAAGCCGCTCGTGGACATGTTCGAGCTGTGCGCCAAGAGCGACGCAGAGCGGCAGGACCTGATGGGCAGGTCGTCGGGGTACCTTTTCCACAGCATAGTTGACGCGCTGGTGGACAACCTGATTGTCACGATAAGGAAGGTGATCGGCAACTTTGACGACATCGAAGACGAAGTGTTCAACGAAAAAATCTCTGTCGCAAAAGAAATCTCGCACCTGAGGAGGCAGATAACGTCTCTCAGGCGGATGGCAATCCCGCTCAAGAGGACCGTGCTGGAATTGAGCACCCGGGACATGCAGCGCTTCTCCGAAGAAGACCTGACGCTCTATTTCGACGACGTCAGGGACCACATCGACAAGGCGATCGAAGAGCTGGAAGAGTCAAAAGAAGTGGTAGAGATCTACAAGGACACCGACTTTATGCACGGCGTGGACAAGTCAAACAAGATCCTGGCGGTGCTCACGATCATATTCACGCTCTCCATCCCCGCAACCCTGATAGGGTCGTTCTACGGCATGAACGTCAGCCTGCCTGGCGGGGTGGAAACCGGACTCTGGACTTTTCTAGGAGAATTCACGACCTTTATCATGATGCTGGCTGCGGCGGCCGCCGGGGCCCTTGGCATGACATTGTATTTCCGCAGGCTCGGGTGGGTCTAACCTCACTACACTTATAACGTTCAGAACACGCTTTACTCCCGCGCTTGGCAGCAATCAAGGTCTTCGCGGTGGACATTGACGGCACCCTTACAGAAAATGGCGGAGGGGTGATACACCTCGCGGCGCTGGCAAAGCTGCGCTACCTTGAGAGGCTGGGCTACAACGTCATCTATGTCACCGGCAGGTCGTCAGTCGAAGCGTACGTCCTCGCGGTTTTTGGAGGCACCACCCGGATCGCGGTGGGAGAAAACGGCGGCGCAATAACGGTCGCGCCGCAGGAGCACAGGCTTCTTGCAAACAAGGAAAAGTGCGTGGAGGGCTATGAAGTGTTGAAAAAGAGCATCGACGGCGTGCAGCAAAAGCCGGTATTTCCGCGCATGACCGAAGTCGTGCTGCTCCGCACGTTTGACCTGAAGGAAGGCCAGAAGATACTGGACGAGCGCGGCCTTTCATTATACCTGTCAGACAGCAAGTACGCTTTCCACATCAACGAAAAGGGAATCGACAAGGCGTCAGGGCTTAAAGAAGCGCTCAAGATGCTCAAGGCAGAACCGGAAGAAACGGTCGCGATAGGCGACAGCGAAACCGACGTGCCAATGTACGACATTTGCGGCTGCAGCATCGCGCTCGGCCACGCCGAGGAAAATGTCAAGAAAAAGGCGGACCATGTCGTGGCTGGAAAAGAGGGAGCCGGCCTTGTTGAAGCCGTCGACTATGTCGCGTTCAACTACCTCGGGGTGAAAGCGCAGTGACGTTCAGGCTGTTCAAGGACGACGTGCGCAGGCTGGTCGGGCAGGCTCTAAGTGATGCAGGGTACCCTGCAGTCGACTTTGACGTGTCCGAGCCCCCGCAAAAGGAATTCGGCGACCTCTCGTGCAACGTCGGGTTCCTGTTGGCAAAGCACGCCAAAAAGCCGCCGCAAAAGATAGCGGCCGAGCTGGCAGAAGCGATCAGGCCGCAGATCAAGGGCACGTACGTCCTGTCGGCAGAGCCCGCCGGCGGACACGTCAACTTCAAGGCAGACTATTCCCGGCTGTCGCTGGCGACGCTCGCGCAGGTGCTCAAGAACCCCGACAACTACGGCTATCCTGACTCGGGGCAGGGCCGGCACATCGTGATAGAACACACCAGCGTCAACCCGAACAAGGCGCTCCACGTAGGGCACATGCGCAACGTGATAATCGGCGACACTCTCTATCGCATAGTGAAGGCGACGAACCACCGGGCGACGGTGCTCAACTATGTCGACGACTCTGGCCTACAGGTCGCCGACATCGTAGTGGGCTTCAAGTTCGCCGGCTTTCCGGTCGAGCCGACCCAAGGCCAAAAGTTCGACCACTACTGCGGCGACGAAGTGTACGTAAAGATAAACGAGATGTACGAGAAAGATCCGCAGCTGGCAGAAAAGCGCAAGCTGGTGCTAAAGGAGATGGAGGAGGGCAAGTCAGAGCTCGCCCATTTTGCAGCCGACGTCACCCGGCGCGTCCTGAACGAGCAATTGAAGACGTGCTGGCGCATGAAGGCGCGCTATGACCTTTTGAATTTCGAGTCGCACATCGTTGTCTCGAAACTATGGAGCAAGGCATTTGAGCTGTTGAAGAAAAACGGGCTCGCCCGCTTTGAAGAGGAGGGCAAGAACAAGGGCTGCTGGGTGATAGATGCCAAGGACGAAGAGGACAAGGTGCTCGTAAGGAGCGACGGCACCGCGACGTACATTGCAAAGGACATCCCCTACGCCGCGTGGAAGCTCGGGCTCGTGGACGACCCATTCTCCTACCGCGAATTTGTAGAACAGTGGGACGGCTCGACGCTCTACGACACGACGCTTGATGGCAAATCAACAGACAAGAAATTCAACGGGGGCGAGCGGGTGATAACGCTGATCGACTCGCGGCAGGCCAGGCTGCAGAGGATAATATCGCAGGTGCTCTCAAAGATCGGAGCAGGCGGCCGGGAATACTTCCACCTCGGCTACGAGGCGGTGACCCTCAGCTCCGACACCGCCAAGGCATTTGGGATCGACATCGGCGATAGGCAGTTCATGCACATGTCTGGCAGGAAGGGCATCTACGTCAACGCCGACTATGTGCTTGACACGCTGCATGCCAAGGCGTACGAGGAAGTAAAGACGCGGAACCCCGGCTTTACAGAGGAGCAGCTGAACGCGACGGCGGAAGAGATCGCAATATCTGCGATACGCTACAACATGATCAAGCAGGACCTTGACAAGATAATCACCTTTGACGTGAAGGAATCGCTGAGCCTTGAAGGCGACACCGGGCCCTATTTGCAGTACGCCTACGCGCGCTCGCAGCGCATACTGGAAAAATCCGGCCAGGGCGTCGACAACAACGCCAAGTTTGAGATGTTGATCCAAGAGGCAGAGATCGCGCTGATAAAAGAGATAGCCAAGCTGGACCTTGTGGTGGAGGACGCGGCAAAGTCGCTCTCGCCAAAGTCGCTTGCGCGCCATGCATACACGCTTGCGACGGCGTTCAACCACTTTTACGAAAAAGTGCCGGTGCTGAAAGGAGAAGCGGACGTCAGGGCCGCGCGCCTTGCCCTTGTCAGTGCGTTTGGGGTCGCGCTGAAAAACGCGCTTGAAATACTGGGCATAACTGCGCTTGAGCGAATGTAGTCAGTGGCGGCGCAGGGTAGACTCTCTTGCCACCTTGCTGTTTTCGCCGTAGTACTGCGGCTTTGTGCGGAGGCCCTTGTTGCAGCAGGGGCAGTGATAGTCCGACCAGCCCATGAATATCGCCCTGTCGCAGTTTATGCAAACCTTCATGCCGGTCGAGTAATCGATCTTTTTCATCGAGACATAGTTCGGATGCATTCTGCACAGGCCCCTGCAGGACAACAGGAGCAACTCGGGCAGGCGATAGTTAATCATTGTGTGGTTAGGAACTGGAGCCTGCCTCTCCTTTTAGATCGGTTTTTATCCCCTCTGGCTTGCTATGCGCATGTCTTGGCAAAGATCGAAGAGGGCTCGTTCGTGCTCCTGTTCCACACGCCGCGTAAAAAGTGGCTGGCCCGGGTGACCCAGGACAAAAAGCTCCACACCCACCTTGGCGTAATCGACATCTCTGCCGCAATCGGCATGGAGTACGGGTCGGCGGCCAGGACGACCGAGGGCAAGCTTATCTTTCTCATCGAGCCCACGATCCACGACTTTATCATGAAGTCAGAGCGCAGGACACAGATAGTCTACCCGAAGGACCTGGGGTACATCGCGGCTCGCACCGGCCTCAAGAACGGCTCAAAGGTGCTCGAGGTCGGCACAGGCAGCGCCGCGCTGGCGACGTTCATGGCAAGCATAGTCAAGCCGGAAGGCCACATTTACAGTTTCGACGTCAACCCCGAGTTCATGGAGATAGCTAGGCGCAACCTAGAGAAGGCCGGCATGTTGCCGTACGTGACTCTGCACCAACACGACCCGCACCAGGGAGTCGACGTCAGAGAAGCCGACGTCGCTATAGTAGACCTCGGCGACCCCTGGACAGTGGTCGACCAGGTGCACGACGCGCTGAAAGGCAGCGGCGCGTTTGTAGCCATCTGCCCGACCATGAACCAGATCGAAAAGACGGCGACAGAGCTGAAACGCGCCGGCTATGCGGACGTTGACTGCGTGGAGCTGATGATCCGCAACATGGAGGCGAGGGAGGGCATGACCAGACCGTCGATGAGGATGATAGGGCACACGACGTACCTCGTGTTTGCAAGGAAGGTGCAAAAGCTGGAGGAAAGGGTCGAAGTGGCCGAGGAAGAAGCGGAAGACGAAGAAACGTCCGAATAGCCTTAATAGCGAATGCCCGGCAGAAATGGTGCAGTGAAGGCCACAGGCTTTTTTCGGAAATACCGGGACGCCGTGCTGTTCAACCGGAATCTGATAATCTCAGGAGCCGGCGGCTTTTTCGCGAGCGCCTACGTGTCCCAGCTGTACGCGCAATACGATGGCAATGACTTTGCAAACTCGGCAGCCGCGCTCGCCGTGGAATACGCAGTCTATATCCCGGTCTTTGCAGCGCTGTTCTATGTCGACAACCGGAAAAAATACGTCGACCCTGCCACCGGCAGGCGTGACTCGCACCGGGTATGGCAGGACATAAAAAAGCTCTTTGCGGCATTTTCAGTCTCCGAGGTGATATTCTCGGTAACGAGGATCCTGATGCAGTACGGGCTGCTGCAAGCGGGAAGCCAGCCATATGAGGCGTCCATGGCAAGCTCGCTGGTAGCGTGGGGCGTGTTCTTTGTGGCGATAAACTCGATGGCAAAGCTGGTAAGGTTATTCAGGCGCTAGCTGCTCGTCAAGCTGGAACTCGACGTAGGTGTTTTCGGTGACGTTGTACCTTTGCGCAAAGCCGGCCACAGTCTCCAGCACGTAAAGCGAGTTTCTGTCAGGCTTGTGCGTTGGGCAGAACGAATCGGGCTCGCACGGCTCCAGGCTGTGCTCGACATGGACCACTTCATGGTGTTCGCTAATCCAGATGATGTCAATCGGGAACTTCATGTTCTTCATCCAGAACGAGTGCTCGCGCCCTTCGCTGAACACAAAGAGCATGGCCTCATTTTCATTGAGGGTGTCCTTGATCGACAGCCCCTTGGACCTCTGGTCGCTGGTGGCGGCAACGTCGGTCACCAGCTTGACTCCGTTTACCGTGACGTTGACCTGCCGGTATCCGTTGTTGCTAGGCGTTGCCCCTCCAACAATGATCTCCTGCTGCTCCTCAATCTCTGGCTCACTGGTGACAGGAGTAACGAGCAGTACAGACCCGGCAATGATCCCGGCGGCTGCCGCCGCGACAATTGCGATTACCGTGACCGTGCGCACTGCCTGTCATACGCGCACTCGATATTTATGTCAAACAGGCCTTGACAGCCGGAGGTGCACCAGCTGCGCGCTCTTGCCCTGCTGCATGATGTGGGGCTCGTTGCCGGCGCGCCTGAAATAGGACCCGAGCACGAGCGCCCAGGGTAGCACGTGCTTGCCGTCCACCTTTGACTGGAGGCTCACGATGTTGTTGCTCCTGTCGTGTTTCAGGCCGCCGAGGCAGCTGATCTTGAGTGCGGAATCGACGAGGTCCATCACCTCGGCCGCGTTCATGTCGGATATCTTTAATCCGTACTTTTCGTCAATGTCCTGCACGAGCTCGGCCGGCATGTCCGCGCCGCCCACCGCGTATTCCAGCATCCTGAGCGACAGACCGTTCTCCACTATCCTCGCGAGCTCGACTGCCTTTGCGGCCACAGCCGGCTCTGTGTCGAGCAGATATTTTATTTCGCCGGCCCTGCCCCATGCCTCTTCAAAGTTCTTGGACTGGAGCGCGCCAAACGAGTCCGTCGAGGAAAAGAGCGCGGCTTTTCCGTTGCTGCTGTCGACGGATACCATGTGCGCCGAGTCGATGATTATCACGTTGGAGGGCACATCGCCCGTTCTGAGGTCGATCCCCTCCGGGAGCTGGAAGATGCCTTCGTTGCCGATGCACTGCGCCCCGAGTATGAACCGGGCGCGGACGCCGGCGGTGACCGCCCTGACGAGGGAGGGCTTGCACTGCGAGATCAGCCTGAGGCCCCACTGGTCCAGAGTCGCGGTGATCGACGAGCGCGAGCCGGCTATCAGGCTCCCTATCTTTCCCAGCGCCGAGTCGGCGTCCAGTATGAAATAGCGACGCTCTTCCGAGCCCTTTGGGCGCTGGCCCTCGTCGTTTATCTTTTGCAGGCGGTCGACTATCTTCCTCATGTTCTTCACCCTGCGCTCGTGCAGGTTGACTATTTCTGAAAACGCCTCCTCCGGCGGGATGGCGCTGCAGATGAGCGGCTTTTGCTTCGAGATCACTGCCAGCCTCTTTTTCTCCAGCTTTTTCACCGTCTGGTAGATCTTGGTCCTCGGGAGGTTTGCATAGTAGGCTATCTCGCTTGCGGCGAGCGAGCCCTTGCCTACCATCGTAAGGTACGCCCTTGCTTCATACTTTGAAAGCCCAAATTCTTCCAGGCTGCCTGGAAGGTCGCTGTTGCTGTCAGTGTGCACACCTTGTCAAATTGGAAAACGAAGGTAAAACGATTGGTCAAATAGATTGCGCCCAAGTTCGAAAAAATGTCAAGCTGTTACCGCCGGCCCTTGTTACCGCAGTTACAAAACGTTCCGGCACATGGCAAGTATTATTTCAAGTGCCGTATGCATCAGCATGAATTCAAGGTGGGTAAAGTCCGAGTCAATACTCAGTAATGACGATCAAGCCGTTTCGCCGCCAAAGCCGGGCGGGCCGCTGAAGCCGAGGCTCGACGCGGTGCAGAAAAAGATACAGGTGCAGGTTTCACGGCTTGAGGAGCTCCACGGGCTGCTCAAGTCAAAGGACGACGAGGTCTTCCGCAAGCTGGTGGCTTCGGTAAAGGATAACAACGCCCAGTTCTCCACCGTGCTCTCGTCGGACCTTGCAAGGGCGAGGCAGGTGTCGAGGGTGGTCTTTTTATCGAGAGTCACGCTGGAGAAGCTGGTCGCAAGGCTGTCGTCGGCCTCTGACTTTGGCGATCTGGTCATTGTATTGAGCCCCGCGATGGCGGTGGTGAAGAACCTGAGGTCGTCGCTTACTCCGCACGTGCCGGAAATGGAAGGCGAGCTCGGAATCATCTCCGAGCTCCTGAGCGGCATACTGGTCGACGCGGGCCAGGTGGGCGGTTACACTATCAACTTTGAGACTGCAAACGAGGAAGCGGTGCGCCTCATAGACGAGGCCTCTCTGGCAGTAGAGCAAAAGATGAAAGAAGAGTTACCCGGCATCCCGGACCTGCCGGCAATGCCGCAGAATCTTGCCTAGCCCGGCCTGTGGCTGGGCCGGCTAGGCAAGCTATGGCACGCAAAGTGCCAACAACTTTTGACTACGCGGTTTTTCGTCGTTTTTCCATAGTCGCCGCAGTAGCACTTGTTCAAGAAGAACGCTTCCATGAAGGAGAGAGCGAACGCTGCCCTTGCCAGCCTCCAGCGCAACGCCTACGCGATGGGGATGCTGCGCTCAAGGCTCGAGTCGCGGATAAGCTATGCCCTCAACCAGAAGAGCGGCGCGGCCTGCCAGGAGCTGGGCAGGGTACTCGAGCTCGTGAAAAACGGCGAGCTGATTCTGCACGAGATGTCGGAAAAGATCGAGTCCGCACGCTTCTTGGAGGAGTTTGCCGTGATAATGGACAGCGCCGCGTCCTCTGTCAGCGAGATAAAGGACGACTTGGAGCGGATGGTGCCGGCGGCTGAAGCCGCGCTGGAAGAGATGCACGACGCCATCTCCAAGGTGTCCACGGGGTTCCCTGCCGAGCTGATGGAGCCGGGAATCCTCGCCGAAGTGACGGCAGCAATAGCCGCAGGCAGGGCGGCCGCGCCGGCCGTCGAGGCAGAGGCGGCGCCGGCAGAAAGGGAAAAGGAACAAGAGCCAGAACCCGTGCCGGCATAGGTGCAAATAATTTTGTCAGCTGGGCAACATAGATTTACACACAGGTAATTCAAAGCCCGAGCAGATTCTGCCTTGAACTGTAATTATGAGTCTCGCACCACAGGAACTGGAAAATAGCGCTAGCAAGTATGCAGCCGAGGCAATCAGGCTGGATTCTCAGGGGTCACGCGGAATGGCGATTCAGTCGTACCAGCGCGCAATAGAGGCGCTGGTAAAGCTGGTCCAGATATACCCGGATTACAAGCTAAACAAGGTCTACATGGAGAGGGCAAACGCCTACCAGAACAGGATAAAAGCCCTCCAGATGTCGCACGGCCTCGAAGAGGAGGAGCGCCCGTCGCCAGCCCAGATCGACAATAGCAAGCAAGAGCCTTCAAACGGGCACGCGACCAAGCCGGCGGCGTCTAGCAGCAAGTCAACCAACGTTGAAACGCTCAAGGCAGACTTTGACGATCTCGTCATGAAGGAAAAGCCAAACGTCAGCTGGAACGAAGTGATCGGTCTCGAAGATGCAAAGAGGGCGATCCGCGAGTCCATAGTCTACCCGATGAAGAGGGCCGACCTCTTTCCGCTTGGCTGGCCCCGCGGGATACTGCTCTACGGGCCGCCGGGGTGCGGCAAGACCCTGCTCGCGGCAGCGGCAGCCGCGGAAATCGACGGCTACTTCATCAATGTCGACGCCGCTTCGATGATGAGCAAGTGGCTCGGCGAAGCTGAAAAGAACATTTCAAAGCTGTTCAAGATGGCGCGCACGCTGAACGAAGGCGAAGGCGTGCCGGTGCTTTTGTTCATCGACGAAATCGACTCGCTCCTTGGCACCCGCAACAGCGAAGTCGGAGGCGAAGTCCGCGTCAAGAACCAGTTCCTGACGGAAATGGACGGCATCAACGGCAAGAGCAAAGAGTCGCAGCTGTACATCATTGGCGCTACAAACAAGCCCTGGAGCCTCGAAGCCGGGTTCCTGCGCAGGTTCCAGAAGAGGATCTACGTTACCCTGCCGGACACCGCGTCGAGGACGAACCTCTTCACGCAGTACACAGTGCCGCTGAACGTCGAAGGCGCGCTGAGGGTGGACGAGCTTGCCAAGGTGAGCGAGGGCTACAGCGCAAGCGACATCAAGGACATCTGCCAGTCTGTGCAATTGCGCGTAGTAAACGAGCTGTTTGAAAGCGGCAAGGCGATGGAAGTCGGCACCAACCCGCGGGCAATCAACATGCCTGACTTTAGGGAAATACTGAAGATAAGGAAGCCTTCAGTCAGCATCGACATGATAAGGGCCTACATGCGGTGGAGCGACCAGTTCAAGGCACTCTAAAATTTTCTTTGAGTGCTTTTCCCATACTTTATATATCTAGTCTAGGACACGGTTTTTCGTTAAATGGCATTTGAAGACATTCTTCCCATCGCGGCTTCAATAGCATCGATGGGGGTCGCGGCAGGTCTCGCCGTATGGGTCGGCAGGCAGCACAGCGGGACCGAGCAGATGATGAAGATTTCGACGGCGGTAAAGCAGGGCTCACAAGCCTTCCTGCGGC
>DASTTF010000018.1:0-3100 GCA_035760305.1 Nitrososphaera sp. | reverse complement strand
ACCTCATTAGACGGTTTGCGGTAGCTCCGCTTGCTTTTCGGATCTTTAAATTCTCATAAACATAATGGATAGTATCCTCATCCCATGAAGAAAAATTCTCGAATTGTAATAGGACTGATACTCTTATCGCTAGGATCCATTGCCTTGATCTATGCCATCTATCAATCAAATTACTTACAAAGAGTAGATGAAACTTGTCAACGACTTGGCGGGTGGTGGCAGGCTCCTCTAAACAACTGTGGGTATCGTGATGAGATGTGGTCTAGTAATTCGCTATATTTGCTAGGCGGAGTCGCGTTAGCAGGTATAGGCGGCGTACTAATCTTATTGGGAAAAAGAGCATTAAAAATTAGAACGACATGATGGTTATACTCTCCTAATCGCTGTAATCAAAACTAGACTACCTATCCCGTAGAGGGCTAAAGCTGTTACTATTCGCAAAGTTATGCTGCTCGCAAGAATATTAAGCAGATGCAGATCTAGAATAGGGCAGCATGAAGCAGGCCTTTGTGAACGTTAATGGCTTGAACATGCGTTACCTTGAAGCCGGCAATGCCATCGGGACTGTTGATGCTTTGGAGGTTGCCACGGTTGATGAAAATGCAAGCGAAAAACGGCATGTCTTGTTTATCCACGGCCTGGGGTCTTCGGCAGACAGGTGGCTTGACATCCCTGATGCGCTGTCTCTGCTAGGCCTGCATTCAGTTGCCCTGGATCTTCCCGGCTTTGGCCTGAGCGACAAGCCCGAAGACATGGACTATACGATTGGAAGGTTTGTACAGGTGGTTGCAGATTTTATGCGCAAAGTTGGAATGCATCAAGGCAGGACCAGCATTGTCGGACATTCCCTCGGGGGCTATATAGCGGCGCAGCTGGCGGCAGAACATCGGGACCTAGTCGACAGGCTCATTTTGATTGACACATCAGGAATGCTTGATGGGCCTACGCCCCTCCTCCAGCAGTACCTTGACGCAGCCATGAAGCCTTCAAAGCAGTCTGTGAGAGCAGTGCTTGAGCAGCTGGTGGCAGACCCGATGAGGATACCAGAAGTGCTGGTTGATGGATTTATCTACAGGATGGGCCAGCCGGGTGCGAGGCACGCCTTCAAGTCAGCCTTTGACAAAAGCGTTAACACGCAGATAGGAGCTGGCCGGCTTGGGCAGATAGGCGAGGGCAAGATTCCCACATTGATCGTATGGGGGAGGCAGGACAGGCTGATCCCGCTTGAATATTTCAGGGCCTTTCAAGAAGCGATAAGTGGCTCCAGTGTCGTAATAGTGGAGGACGCGGGCCACGCTCCATTTGCCGAAAAGCCGGCAATAGTCTGCGAGCTGCTGCACAGATTCTTGACTGCGCCAAAATCAGGTGCTACAAGTTAAGGCCGAAACAGCGCCTTGTTCTCTTTATATGATTGACGATAATGACTTGATTGGATGGTGGCTGCTACGCCGGATGAAATGCTGCAGGCAAGAATCGTCCACATGATTCTCACCAAAAGGACAGAGCAGGCTTTGCATGCACTGAGCAGTTTTTATCACGTGAGGCCACCTGAAATAGCGGTCGGCACCGTCAAGGGAAAAAGGAGGACCGCCTATGCCGTGTATGTTGCAAAGGAGAGGAAAATATACGCAATGGACTCGGACATCTTTTACAATCCGTTTGTGATTTTGCATGAATTTTACCACCATCTCAGGACGCAGGGAGGGCCGCACAGAGGAACTGAAAGGCATGCGAACCTGTATGCCAAAGGCTTCATAGACGCCTACAGATCGTGGCTAGGGCAAAGCGATAAGTTAAAACAACCAGTTCCCTCAACCACAGGCGCAGAGATGAGTGCTAACAAAAAGGCGTATGACGACGTTTTGAGGCTGATGCGCGAGCACCACGAATGGTTTGACAGGTCCATACCGCTGATTGCAAGCGAGAACATTCCAAGCCCGGCCGTGAGGGAGGCGATGATGTCAGACTTTGGCAACCGCTACGCGGAGGGGTGGCCCGGCGAGCGGGTGTACGCCGGCTGCATCTACATCGACCAGGTTGAATTGATTTGCAACGACCTTGCACGAAAGGTTTTCAGGTCTGAATTCGCGGACTGCCGCGCGACATCCGGCGTCGTGGCGAACCTCGCGATTTACTCCGCGTTTTCAAACCCGGGCGACTGGATGATGGCCGCCTCTATACCGTCGGGCGGGCACATATCCCACGGCAAGAAAGAGCATGCCGGCACCGCAGGCCTGGTGCACGGCCTGAACATCGAGCACTACCCCTTTACTCGCGAAGAGATGACCATTGACGTCGACGCGACAAAGAAAAAGATAGAGGAGATGGTGCGCGACGGCAGGCCGCCAAGGATGGGCATGTTCGGCGGCAGCCTGTTTTTGTTCCCGCACCCGGTGAAAGAGCTGGCAGAATTCATGCACTTCCACGGCATGCACGTCAACTATGACGGCGCGCACGTGGCAGGGCTGATAGCAGGTGGCGAGTTCCAGGACCCGCTTGCGGAAGGGGCCGACTCGATGACGATGAGCTCGCACAAGACCCTGTGGGGGCCGCAGGGGGGCATAATCGTGTCGCTGGAAAAGCACGCGGAGGCGATCAAAAAGGCGATCTTTCCGGGAAACACCAGCAGCCACCACCTGCACCACGTGGCCGGCAAGGCCATAGCGCTCGCAGAATCGCTTGAATTTGGCAAGGAATATGCAAAGCAGGTCATTAAAAATGCGAAAGCGCTGGCAGAAGCGCTCGCGGGGTACGGCTTTGGAGTGCTTGGCGAGAAGCGCGGGTACACGGCTTCGCACCAGATAGCGGTGGACGTCATGAAGTTTGGCGACGGCGGCACCATTGAAAAGGACCTGGAGAAGGCGGGCATCATACTGAACCGGCAGCTCTTGCCGGGCGACATCAAGGCAGGCAGGCACTACATGCACCCGTCCGGTGTGAGGATAGGGGTGCCGGAGACGACGCGCCTTGGCATGAAGGAGAGCGAGATGAAAGAGATTGCCGGCTTTATCAAGCGCGTGGTTGTCGATAAACAGGACGCAGCAAGAGTTTCCAAGGATGTAGCTGATTTCAGGAAGCAGTTCCAGAAGGTGCAGTACGC
>DASTTF010000017.1:0-23500 GCA_035760305.1 Nitrososphaera sp. | reverse complement strand
ATTTAATATCACAATTTTATGATGCATTCTATTTCTCGAGCGCCGCCTTCAGGCTGCCTGCGATGCGGTCGACGTCTGCTTCGCTCACGTGCGGATGCGCCGGCAGCGACAGCACGTGGTCCGCGCACCATTCAGTCGCCGGCAACTTTGTCCCCGGCGCAACCTGCATGTAGTAGGGCGTCTTGTGCACCGGCGGGCTGTAGTAGACCGTCGCGCCGACGTTGTCCTTGAACAGGCTGTCTTTAATCCTGTCGCGGTTGTCCCGGAACGCGACGGTGTAGAGGTACCAGTTGAATTTCTTGTCCGCGGTCTCCTGCGGGAGTACAAGCCCGTGCTTTTCGGCCGAGGGAAAGATCAACTTGCTCAGCATCTCTGCGTTGCGCCTCCTCAGCTGGAGCATCTTTTCCAGCTTTTGCATCTGCACTTTTGCGACCGCGGCGCTCAGCTCCGGCAGGCGCAGGTTCAGCCCCAGCACCCTTGTGTCATAGCCCTCGACCATGCCGTGGTTCCTTATCATCTTTAACTTGTCGGCCAGGTCGTCGCTGTCGGTTGCGACCGCGCCGCCCTCGCCGGCCGTCAGCACCTTGCTCGCGTACATGGAGAAGCAGCCCATCGCGCCAAACGTGCCGGTCTGTTTCTTTTTAAAAGTCGAGCCGAGCGACTGGCACGCGTCCTCCACCATGTCGAGCGAGTGCTTTTCAGCCAGCTCGCCGATCTCGTCCATGTCGGAGGGGTGGCCGTAGAGGTGCACCGGGATCACGGCTTTGGATTTCTTTGTGATTTTAGATTTCAGATCGGAAACGTCGATGGTATAGTAATCTTTCTTGACGTCGACAAACACCGGCCTGCCGCCGGCCGCGACCACCGCGTTGGCCGTGGCCACGAAGGTGAACGACGGGATCAGGACTTCGTCGCCCTGCTTTATGCCGGCCGCCAAGAGCGCGGCGTGGAGCGCGGCGGTGCCGGAATTGACCGATATGACATGCTTTATCTTCAGGTAGCTTTTCATCTGCGATTCAAAGTCGCGCACGCGCTTGCCGCCGTCCCGAGCCGCAGTCGTCAGCGCATTTTCTTCAAGCACGCTTGCCACTTCGCGCTTTTCTTCCTCGCCTATCCAAGGCTTGTTGATCGGAATCATTCCTGATGATACTATATGAGTGGTCAATGTCTTATCATATAGCGTTTTTGCTTATAACGGGTCTCATTACAGAAAGCGCCAATCTCTTAAATATTGACGGCGGCTACAACCAGTCATGGCAGAAAGGACCCGGCTCGCCCTGGGGCCACGCGATTCAGATCTGAAGAACCTGCTTTTCCACTGCGACAACCTCGCCTGCATCAGCTATTTGCAAAAACATGGCTTTGAAGGCAAGATTGATCTCGTCTACATCGACCCTCCGTTTTTGAGCGGCGAGCGCTACTTCCGCCGCATTGACAATAACAGCAGCGTTGCGTTTGAAGACCTGTGGAAGCACGACAAATACCTCGAAATGATGCACAGGCGTCTCGCAGAGATACGCAGGCTCCTGTCGCCGTCCGGCTCTATTTTCATTCACCTGGACTGGCACGCCGTACACTATGTCAAGGTGATGATGGATAATATTTTTGGCCCCGAAAACTTTAGGAATGAAATCATTGTAAAAAGGGGCCGCAGGAAGAACCTTCAATACCAGTTCGAGTCGATAGACCGGATGCACGCGGCCTGCGACTCTATACTGTGGTACTCAAAGTCGGCAGGAGCCAAGTTCGCGCCGCCGCTCGCAGAGCACCATTCAAAGGCAAAGTGGATGGGATTCTGGAGCAACGTCGACCGGCCCACGATGCGTTATGAAATTTTCGACTTTACGCCGGCAAGGGGGCAGTGGAAGTGGGCAAGGGCGAGGGCGCTGAAAGCCATTGAAAATTATCGATTGTATGAGCGGAAATCCCCACAGACAACGCTTGAAGAGCACTGGGAGGCGACCGGCAAAAAGCTGGAATTTGTCAGAAAGCGCCCGAGCGTGAAATACGCCGAGTACTGGATACCTCCAAAGACGCACAGGATAATCGACAACGTCTGGCTCGACATTCAGGCGTACAGCTATTCCACCGGCTACGGCACCGAAAAGCACACGCAGCTGCTGGAGCGGATAATCGGCCAGTTCAGCAGGCGGGGCGGCCTGGTGGCGGACTTTTTCTGCGGCTCTGGAACGACACTGGCAGTCGCCGGCAAGCTGGGCCGGCGCTGGATCGGGTGCGATTCGTCGCCGGCGGCAATAGCCGTGACGAAAAAGCGGCTTGGCGGCGGCTTTAGCGCTGTTAACATTAATTAAACAGAAGCGCCGCCGATACGCCATGACCAAGGCGCAGTCTGCCGACTATGAACATCTGCTGAAGAAGCTGCAGGACAAGTTGGGCAACACTGCGAGGAAGGAAAAGTCGAGGCTTGAAGTCCCGGTGCCCCAGATCATCTGGGTCGGCAAGAACACCATCTTCCGCAACTTTATGGAGTTCCCAAAGGCGCTGCGGAGGGACCCGGAGAAACTGCTGCTCTATCTCAACAAAGAGCTGGCGTCCGCAGGCTATATCGCCGGCGAGCGCGTGATATTCCTTGGCCGCAAGACCCCGTCCTCGTTTGGTGCGCTCATTGACCGCTACGTCAAGGACTATGTCCAGTGCCCGGTGTGCGGAAGCCCTGACACGCACACTGAAAAGAACAAAAAGGTCGCGTTCCTGATTTGCGAAGCGTGCGGCGCAAAGTCGTCGATAAAAGGCAACTACGCCTAGGTTTTTCCAGTCGACAAAAAGTCGTAATTGTACAAATCCTTGATCCACGCCCTGACGACTGACGTGTCGTGCTGGTAAGACGGCTTTATCTGCGCGTTCATTTCATTAAACTCGGCCACCTTTTTCTTCACCGAGTGGTTCCTGCCGGCTACGTGCTGCTCGATAGTTGAAGAGCTGATAACTTCGTCGCATATGTTGCATCTTATCTCCATGCATACCGGCGTTGCAATTGCGTTATCTATCGCAGCGCCAAACGTGCTTGGCGCATTCGTCAGCTATTTTTGATCCGGGGCCGGGTCGCGTATCGTGTCGAGCACGTACTTCAGTTCCGGGTCGCTTGTAAGCCTGTCAAGAAATCCCTTGACTATTTGCCGGGTAGTGCGCTCTGCCGCTCCCTCGCCCCTGTGCTGCACGTTGACCACATAGTCGTAGACGAACGGGCCGATGTAAATCGAGCAGACGTCGGCAATCCAGCTGAACAGCGTTTCGGTGGTCTTGTCTTCTAGCATCTTCTCCCGCTTTTCTTCAAACATCCTGCCGATTACGCGCACGTTGTAGAGGTACATCTTTTTTCCGGTCTTTTGATCTGCGCCGGTTAAAAGCACCGCGTTTTTTTCGTCATAGATCAACCCAAAGGAAACGTTGTACGGCATCTTTACGTGCTTGCTCTTTGGGGCGTACTCGAACAATTCATCCATCAGGGTCTTGAGGAGCGCGTAAAATCGCTCGACGCTCTTTTCCTTGTCCTCTTTTTTGCCCACCTCAGGTACTGGCGCGCACGGGTTATAAAATCGGCAGTGCCTGAGAAGCGCCAAGATTTTTGTAAAATATGCGAGATGAACTGCCTCAAACACTAAATTTTTGCAAGTTCCATCTCATAGCCCGCCCTGTGTCAACTGTTTTTACTACAAAATTCGAGAAAGTTGACTAACGGTGCTAAGTACCAATCAGGAATTATCTCAGCATGACAGCCATAATGTCACTCCACAACGAAACCGCAAGCAGAGGCACGTTCACGACAGGACAGAGCTGGGGCGCACTGAGGAAGGCATGGAAGGGATACAGGATCGCAAAAGTCCAGGGCGACAACGCCAAGATGAGGGAATATGCGACCAAGATCCGCAAGATTCAGGGCGAACTCGGAATCAGCGTTGCTTCATTTCCGCACTTGGGCATTCACTAAGTGCGACCTTTTTTCTTTTTATTTATCCATAAATCGAGCTGCTTGACAGCTGCTGCTTTAATTTCATCTCGATCTGCGCCTTTGGCAGCGCGCCGATCATGACGTCTACTGCCTTGCCGCCTTTGAATATCATCATCGTGGGGATGCTCTGTATGCCAAATGATCCAGAGATCATCTGGTTCTCGTCAACGTTGACCTTGCCGAACGCGACTTTGCCGGAATATTCTTTTGCCAGCTGCTCGATTATCGGTGAGACCATCCTGCACGGGCCGCACCACGGCGCCCAAAAATCCACGAGCATGACTGGATACTTTGCAACCTCGACCTTAAAGTTAGAGTCGGTGAGAACCACCGGCTCGGTGAGGGCGGACATCATTGCCTTTGCGGCTGCTGCTTTTTGCAGCTCAACCATCTTTCTCTGCCTGATCGCCTCAAGCTCGTCGTCGGAACTCATGTAGTAAAAAATTACACGGCAGTGGCTATAATCCTTCCGAGGCGATACCTAATTATTGTCTGATCGGCTTTTGGGATCTGCCATGGAAAAGGACGACGAGACTGTCGAGCAGACTGAGGACAGGCCGGTGGAGCAGGACCTGGAAGCGTTGAGGGCGGAGCTCCAGTCGGTGAAGGAGGAATTGAAAAAAGCTAGAGACTCTTCGGACGGCAGCCTCAGCAAGCTAAAGTACCTCATGGCCGATTTCGACAATTACCGCAAGCAGATGGAAAGGCAGGCCGCCTCAAAGGCCGAGTCTGCCAAGGCCGAATTATTGCTAAAGTTTCTCGACATACGAGATGATTACCTGAGGGCTCTGTCTGTTGCAAAGCAGGCCAAGACAAAAGCTGTTGTCATTGAGGGGCTGGAGGGGATACTGAAAAACATCGACTCGCTCCTCTCATCGGAGGGCGTGAGGGAGATCGAGACGGTGGGCACGCCCTTTGACCCGAACGTGCACGATGCCTTGGCGCACTCGGCCCGGGACGACGTGGAAGAGAACACCGTCACTGCCGAGATAAGGAAGGGCTACATGCTCAACTCAAATGTGCTCAGGCCCAGCCTGGTCGAGATCGCCAAGAAGATAGTTAAAAATAGCGTCTCTGACACTAATGAACCGGATAATCAAGGAGTCTGATAACAATGGGAAAAATAATAGGCATTGACCTCGGAACCAGCAATTCGGCGGCCTCAGTCATGATAGGCGGCAAGCCAACGATAATCCAGGCGGCAGAGGGCACTTCGGTAGGCGGCAAGGCGTTCCCGTCAGTGGTCGGGTTCACCAAAGACGGGCAGCTGATAGTGGGCGAGCCGGCGCGCCGCCAAATGATCTCAAACCCTGAAGGGACCGTCATTGCGGCAAAGCGCAAGATGGGCACCGATTTCAAGTTCAGGGTGTTTGGCAAGGAGTACACGCCGCAGCAGGTGTCGTCTTTTATCCTGCAAAAGATAAAGCGCGACGCAGAGGCGTTCCTCGGCGAGCCGGTCGACAGGGCAGTCATCACCGTGCCGGCGTATTTCAACGACAACCAGCGCCAGGCGACAAAGGACGCCGGCGAGATCGCCGGCCTTCAGGTGGTCAGGATAATCAACGAGCCGACTGCCGCGTCGCTCGCGTACGGCCTTGACAAGGCAAGCAAGGACCTGAAGATAATGGTCTTTGACCTTGGCGGGGGCACGCTCGACGTCACCATAATGGAGATGGGCGGCGGCGTGTTTCAAGTCAAGAGCACGTCAGGCGACACGCAGCTTGGCGGCACCGACATGGACAACATGCTCGTCGAATACGTCGTGCAAGAGTTCCGCAAGCAGTCGGGCCTTGACGTCAGAATCGACAAGGCCGCGATGATGAGGATAAGGGACGCCGCGGAAAAGGCAAAGATAGAGCTTTCAAACGTGGTCACGACAGAGATCAACCTGCCGTTCCTTGCGTACGACCAGCAGTCCGGGCCAAAGAACCTGATCCTGCAGCTGACAAGGGCAAAGCTCGAAGAATTATTAAAGCCGATAATCGACCGGTGCAGGCAGCCGATGCAGCAGGCCATGCAGGACGCCAAGATGACGCCGGCGGACGTCGACAAAATAATCCTCATCGGCGGGCCCACTAGGATGCCGATGGTGAGGCAGTTCGTGGCGTCAGTCATGAACAAAGAGCCCGAGCGGGGAATCGACCCTATGGAGGCGGTGGCGATGGGCGCGGCTGTGCAGGGCGCGATAATCGCCGGCGACGTTTCGACTGACATTCTGCTCGTGGACGTGACTCCGCTCACGATGGGCGTGGAGATACTGGGCGGGCTGAAAGAATCATTGATAGATCGCAACACCACGATCCCGACGAAAAAGAGCAAGGTATTCACGACTGCGGCTGATTACCAGACCGCGGTGACGATACACGTCGTGCAGGGCGAGCGCCCGATGGCGACTGACTGCGTGTCGCTAGGCATGTTCAACCTGTCAGGCATCCCGCCAGCGCCAAGGGGGGTGCCGCAGATCGAAGTGACCTTTGACATCGACGCAAACGGCATAATAAACGTCGCAGCGAAGGACATGGCTACCCAGAAGGAAGCCAAGATCACGATAACCGCGAACAACAAGCTGTCTAAAGACGAAATTGAAAAGCTTAAGCGCGACTCTGAGCAGTTTGCTGAAGCCGACAAAAAGAAAAAGGAGGAGGCCGAGGTCCGCAACGAGGCGGACAACCTCATCTACGCGGCAGACAAGCTGGTCAAGCAGGACCTCAAGGACAAGGTACAGCCCGAGCAGGCAGAAAAGGTCAACAAGCTCACGCAGGAGATCCGCGACGCGATTGCAAGCAATAACCTTGAAGGCGTCAAGGCCAAAGTGCAGGAGCTAAAGACCGTTCTTGGAGAGATCAGCACCGCTGCGTACCAGGGCGCCGGCGCGGCTCCGTCTGGAGCCGCAGGTCAGCAGGCCGGGGCAGCAGACGCGGGAGCAGGCTTTGCCGGCGGCCAGGCTGGCAGCGCGGCAGGGCCAAACCCCAACCCGTGACGGCAATTGGGCAAAAAGCACGGTGAAAAGCAGTGAGCGGCAAGCGGGACTATTACGAAATCCTCGGCGTTCAAAAGAGCGCCGGCAAGGAAGAGATCAAGGGCGCCTACCGCAAGCTGGCGCTGCAGTACCATCCTGACAGGAACAAGGACAAGACCGCGGAGGGCAAGTTCAAGGAAATATCGGAGGCGTACGCCGTGCTCTCTGACGACGACAAGCGCAAGCGCTACGACACCTACGGGCACGTCGGGCAGGAAGAGGTGTTCCGGGGCTCTGAAGCGAACTTTGACGAGGTGTTCCGCGACATGGGCTTTGGTGGCTTTCGCGACATATTTGATCAGATATTTGGCGGCGGCCGGCGCGGCGGCTTTTTCGGAAGCGACGACCTGTTTGGTTTTGGCGGCCGGAGAAAGGGTCGCGACATTATCTACGACATGGAGCTCACGCTTGAAGACGTCCTGAAGGGCAGGAAGGAAGAAGTCGACGTGCCGCGCATGGGCAGGTGCGAAGCGTGCGGCGGCACCGGGGCGGCGCCGGGCACAAAGGCGCGCAGGTGCACGGTGTGCGACGGGCAGGGCCAGACGAGGCGCGTCTACAGCCAGAACAGGTTTTCGACGTTTGTCACGACAGAGCCCTGCAAGACGTGCCAGGGGCGCGGCCAGATAATAGAGCGGCCGTGCGGCAGCTGCAGGGGGGCCGGCAGGGCAAAGCAGGCGAAAAAGGTCAAGCTGGAAATCCCGCCGGGAGTCGAAGAAGGCATGGCTTTCCAGATGCGCGGCGAAGGCGAGCTGTCAGATTCCGGCATACCCGGCGACCTTGTAGTAAGGCTTCACGTAAAGCCTGACCCAAAGTTTGAAAGGCTGGAGGACGGCCACCTTCTCTACAACCTGGAAGTAAAGTTCACCGACCTTGCGCTTGGCGCCGAGATTAAAGTGCCGACGGTTGAAGGGCAGGAAAAGATCAAGATCCCGCAGGGGACGGCCGCAAACGCCATCCTCAAGGTAAAGGGAAAGGGGCTCCCGCGCTACGGAAGCTCTGGCAGGGGCGACCAGCTCGTGAGGATAAGCGTCAGGGTGCCTGGAAAGCTAAGTGAGAGGCAAAAGTCGCTCCTCAAGGAGCTTGACAGGGAGTTTGACGAGAGCTGAAACCATACTTTAAAATAGAATTTCTGCCCATTTTCTAGCATGTCTTCACCGTTTGATGAATGGTTTGGCAAAAGAAGGCGCGCTGGATCGTGGTTCCCGGACATTGACGAGATGATGAAGGAAATGGAGAAAATGATGCAGGAAGCGTTCAAGAACGTCGAGCAGCAGGTCCCAAAGAATCTCATCAAGGAGCGCAAGATGGACGACGGCTCTGTCGTCCGCGAAATGGGCCCGATCGTCTATGGTTATTCGGTAAAGATAGGCCCCGACGGCAAGCCAGAAGTGAGAAAGTTTGGCAACGTCAACTCTTTCCCGAACGTCCTTGGCGGCGGCCTGGCTGTCAAGGAAGAGCGCGAGCCTCTGGTGGACGTCATAAAGGGCAAGGATGAGCTGCGCGTAGTAGCCGAGGTGCCGGGCGTCAACAAAGAGGACCTGCGCGTGACGGCCGACGAAAGCACGCTCACCATCGAGTCGCTGACGGGCCAGCCGCGCTACCAGAAGAAGGTCGAGCTGCCGGAAACAGTGGACCCTAAGACTGCGAAATCGTCGTACAAGAACGGAATACTTGAAGTGTCGTTCAAGCTGAAAGGCAAGAGCAGCTCTGGCGTCAACATCAACATCGAATAGATATTATATTCGCTAGACAGCAACGAGCGTGTGCGGGGGTCGCCCAGCCCGGTCAAAGGCGTGAGATCAGATCTTCTGACGCGACGCTCAGATGTTGCAGTTTGACTGGGACACCTCATCCCTTAGGGGTTCGTGGGTTCAAATCCCACCCCCCGCACCTTTCATTCCATCCAAGCTGGCTCAGCGCTAAACCCTTTTAATGACAAAAGGTCATACAATTGACGGTTGAAAAAGCCATCAAGGATACTCGTGGGCACTGACGGGTCGGACTACTCCCTGAGGGCGGCAGATTACGCTATGGAACTGGCCAAAAGCAATGACGCTGAAGTCCTTGTCGTTAGCGTGCTGGACATCACATCGATCTTTAAGATACTCCCCCGGGAAACTAAAAAGCAAATGATTGCGCTGGGAAAGCAGGATGCCAGCAGGATCTTTGCCATTGTGCAGAAAATGGCAGAGAAAAAAGGACTGGATGCCAAAACTGAGGTAATTGAAAGCTCTTCCTCCGCGGCCGACGCCATAATCAACTACGCCAAAAGGAAAGGCGCTGACATGATTGTGGTAGGAACAAAAGGGAGATCAGGGATGAGAAAGGCGCTGCTTGGAAGCGTCGCCTCGAAGGTAGTCATGCATTCGTCATGCGCTGTTCTTGTAGTCAAGTAAATCCGATAACTAGCAATCTTGTCATTACTCTGCAGGCTCTAGGTTGTTGTTCGCCGGTCCGTTGATCACCTGGCCGGCGTACGAAAAGCGCGACCCGTGGCACGGGCAGTCAAACGACTTTTCAGAGTCGTTCCATTTCACGATGCAGCCAAGGTGCGTGCAGACGGCAGAGTAAGAATGAAGCTTGCCTTTTTCGTCCCTGTAGTACGCCATCGACTCTTTCTTTTTTTCGACAACCATACCATGTCCAGGCTCAACCTTGTCTGGGTTCATTTTTTGCCTCCCGAGCGGGTCATGCGCGCCGGATCATAGAGCTTGGCCCACTCGTTCCTTTTACCAAGAATAAGGTCAGTCAGTATGATGCCGGCGATGGTCCCGTGCGTGATGCCATTGCCAGAGTCGCCGGTGGCGATGAAAATGTTCCTCCTCTTGTCCCTAGGGTTCCGCCCAATGAACGCCAGCGAGTCCTTGGGCTCCAATACCTGCCCTGACCATCGGTATTCAAGCTCCTCAATCGGGAAGCGCTTTTTCGCCCACGATTCGAGCGTGCTGTACCTCCTGTCCATGTCATTGGCGTTACCTGTCTCGTGGTCCTCGCCGCCAACGACGAGCAGATCGTAATCCTTGCCTTCCATTTCCTGGACTCTGACATAGTGGTATGGCGGCACGGCGTTCTTTGACTTGTGGTTGCCTGTGTCCCAGTAAAGCGCCTTTGGCACAGAGCCCTTTTTGATCCGCGCTCCGATTGCGTACGTCCTGTATGCAATCTGCTTGTCGTAGATCTTGCTAATCTTGTCGATTATGGGAGCGTTGGTCGCAACAACTACTTTTTTCGCCCCAACCCTATGGCCGCCAGTAGTCTTGATGCCGGTGGACATGATGTCCTGCGCGTGCGTTTCCGTGTAGATCTGCCCGCCTTTGCGCATTGTCGCCTGCGCCAGTCCTGCCAGATACTTTAGCGGCTGGAACTGGCCCTGGTCAGGGAAGCGTATGCAGGGACCGGTGTCAAACGAGTTGAGCGGCGCCCCGTCAACAAGCTCGGTCCCTGCGATGCCGGCCCTGTGCGTCGCCTCAAGCTCGTCATTTAATGATTTTATCCTGTCGGTCGGGTCGAGGAACAGGTACCCGTCGATCCTCCCAAAGTCGCATTCGATCCCTTCTTCCCTGACTATCAACTCAACCAAATCTATTGCCGCGGTGTGGCTTGCCGCGGCGGCCCTTGCGCCCTTCTTTCCATGGACCTTTTCAATGTGGTAGTACCTGTCGTCAAGCGCGTGCGTGATGTGCGCGGTGGTCCTGCCGGTTTCGCCGCTGCCCAAGTTCCCGTCGTCAACCAGCGCAATGCTCTTGCCTGCCCGGGCAAGCAGGTACGCTGTCGTCATTCCTGCGATGCCGCCGCCGACAATTATAATATCTGTTGAAATGTCGCGATTTAATTTCTGAAATCGCAAAGACCCGGCATTGGCAAACCAAGAGGATTCCCTCCTGCCCGCAGTCTTGCTCTCCCAGCCTTCAAGCCGGCCGGTATTATGTACCTCCATGTACAGGATGTCATTGCACGCCTTAATACGGTTGCATAAATTAGTAATAGAAAAAGGATTTGGACTCTTAATTTTTATACCTAGTGCTGCTGCCGATAGGCATGAGCTCTACTGCAGTTGAATATTATAACAAGAAATTCGGCGACGACAGGTCAGCCGCGTTCATACACCTCGTGAGGGAGATAGGCGAGATCGCGTTTGCCATGGAAAAGGGCAACGTCGAGCACGCCAAGATGGAGATAACGGAATCCGCGGCCCTACTCTATTACCTAGCGACAAAGTACGGCCTCGACATTGACGCCAACATGAAGGCCGTTTACAGCAAAAAGCTGGAAATGCAAAAGAAAGCATGATCACGCTCCACGACGACCTTGACGCAATAACCGCGATACTGGGCGAAACTTTCAATGTCCCGGCGTTCAAGCGCAATTACGACGAGGCATTTGGAAAAATAGCAGGCATACTGTACCGCTACGGCATCGCGGAAAACCCGCACAACCTAAGATTTCGCTTCATCTTGTGCATGCAAGAGTTCTTTGACGGAATACCTCAGGACCAGTGGCGCGTAAAGGACCCGGCGTTTGTAAAGCAGTCGGAGGATTTCGCGATAGCGAAATTCCGCGAGTGGGTCATAGAGCAGATCACCTAGCCGCCTTGCTTTTTGCTACCCACTGCTCGTACATCTTTATCAGTTCGTCGACGTCGCCCCCGTTTTCAGAGTACGTTACAATCACCCCGAACTTGCCCTTGCCGTCGTGCCCCCTTGCGAAATAGCCCCAGAACGTGTCGGGCAGCCTTTCAAAGTTCGATTTGTTGTTTGACACGCCCATCAGGTTCTTGGCCACCGTGTCGAGCACCCTGACTGCGTCATCCGCTTCTATCATACTGTTGTAACACCGTTGTCATTTAAAATACCTGCCGGGGTTCAAATAGGATTTCTGCGTATAATGACCCATGAAGACAAGGTGCGGCCATTCTGAGAGGCAGGCGTATGCCAAAGCCCACCATGGGCTGTGCAGGCGCTGCCACTCCAACTTTGCCTACCTGGTAGAGCTGGAGGAGCGGCACGGCGAGGACGCGCTGGTGGAGTACTGGTACTCGCAGATACTTGCCAACCTGTCAGAATCAAAGGACGCCGGCTGCCTTATCGATCATTTGATCGACTTTTACCAGCGCAAGCTGGTCGAGATCCCTTCAAAGCAGCGCTACATCGGCAAGATGCTCTTCATGCTGCGCTCGGTCAAGGATCCTTTCGACGCGAGCAAGATGGCCTGATCACTGCACCCTTTCTACCAGTTCGAAAACCTTGCTCATCACGGGAGGCTCGCCCTGCGGGTCCCTGACGTAGAGCGAAGCGCAGCAGTTTGCAAACAATAATCGTTCTTGCGGATCCAGCCCTGCAAGGTAGCCTACAATGTCTGCCGCGTCCCACGAGTCGCCGGCGCCAGTCAATGTTTTTGCGTCGACCTTGATCGCATGCACAAACGAGCTCTCCTTGCCGTTGGACCACGCCGCCCCGATCTTTGAGTGCAGGTCTGTGCTGATGCCAACCTTTTCAGAGATCTTTTTGGCCGCGGCTTTGACTTCGTCCGCGCCATGGCTGGGCCCGAGCAGGCGCCCGAGGTCGAGCGTGTCTGCAAGCGAGTTGCACTCGTTTTCGTTGATGCTGAGGCAGTCGGTCATTTTTGCCAGCTTGGCAAGCGAGTCGCGAAAATCCTGCTTCCTGGTTTCTACGTCGGCAGGGTCGATAAAGTGAAACGCGCTCGGCGAGTTCCCGAACGCAAACTCGGCAAGCTCGGTCCCTTTGAGGTTGCTGGCCCAGTTGACTATCATGACGCCGTCAGCGTTCTTTAGTATCGCCCTGTCGGCTTCGGAGCCCAGCTTCTCGGGGCCGAAATTCGCGTTGTCGCCAATGTCGCTCACCATCACATTCACCCGCGTGTCTTCGTGGGGAAACTCGAAGGCGGTGGTGAGGCCGCTTTTTCCGCCGGCGATCCTGAGGGTCGCCCTGTCGCCAAACTGCGAAAACGCCTGCCTAATCATGGCCGCGCCAATCTCGTCTGCCACGGTAAAGAGCGCGACCTTTACCCCAAGCTTTGCAAGGCAGTAGGCGACGTTGACGGCGTTGCCGCCCTTGATGTCTGTCGCTGGGACGCCCCTGACACTCCCGCCCCCTCGCTTGGCTTTCTCTGCCAGTGCGTCGAAAAGCTTCTCCTTTGACTCTAGCCGGATTATGCGGTCGACGAAAAAGTCCGGCATCACGACTATCGAGCCGACGATGTTCAGCTGCTTGAGCTTTTCAATTATCGCCACAGCTGCTCAAAATGGCTTGGCCGTATATGTAGTTTGAAAAAGGGAAAAAGAGCGGAGGTTTACTCCATGCCCATTCCGCCCATACCGCCTGGCGGGCCTGCCGGGCCTCTGGACTTGCCTGAAGCGATCACGTCGTCGATCCTCAGGATCATGGTCACAACCTCTGTCGCGGACTTGATTATCTGTTGCTTGACCACAAGCGGCTCGAGCACGTTCTGCTTGTACATGTCGGCGACCTTTGTGTTCCTGCAGTCGACGCCAGTCCACTTGTTGCCTTTGCTCTGGCTTGCGCGAAGCTCTGTCATGGTATCGATCGGATCCATGCCGGCGTTCTCTGCAAGGTTGAGCGGGATTGCGTCCAGCGCGTCGGCAAACTTTTGCACCGCCAGCTGGGCTCGTCCTTCCTGGCTGCTGGACCAATGCCTCAGCTCGTTTGCGATGTAGGCTTCGGGGGCCCCTCCGCCTGCGACTATGGCCGGGTGCTCCAGCACGTCCTTCATGACCATCAGTGCGTCGTGCATCGACCTGTCGGCTTCGTCGACCACCCTCTGCGATCCGCCTCTTATCAGGATGCTGACTGACTTGGGGTTCTTGCACCCTTCGATAAAGACCCACTTGTCGGTCTCTACCTTGCGCTCCTCGACGAGGCTCGCAGAGCCAAGATCCTTTGCCGTCAGGTCGTCGAGGTTGTTGACGGTCCTTGCGCCGGTCGCGCGGGCCATCTTGGTCATGTCTGATTCCTTGACCCTTCTTACTGCAAGGATGTTCGCCTTTGCAAGGTAGTGCTGGGCGATGTCGTCGATGCCTTTCTGGCAGAGCACGACGTTTGCGCCGGCCGACTTTACCTTGTCGACCATGGATTTCAGCATCCTGTTCTCTTCTTCAAGGAACATCTGCATCTGCTGCGGGTCGGAAATCCTGATCTCTGCGCTCATTTCCGTCTTTTCGATCTCCAGCGCCGAGTTGACCAGGGCTATCTTGGCGCCTTCGATCTTCTTTGGCATGCCCGCGTGCACGACTTCCTTGTCAAGGACGATGCCCTTGATCAGTTTAGTGTCGCGCATGGATCCGCCTGCCTTCTTTTCCACCTTGATGTCGTCAAGGTCCACCTTGTAGCCGCCTTCTGTTTTCTCTGCGACCTGCTTTGTGGCCTCTACGACAATCTGAGCCAGTACCGGGCTGTCGTCCGACACCAGCTTTGAGTCCATGCTGGTCCTCGTGATTTTCAACAGCATGTCCTTGTCTGAAATGTCGACCTTGACTGCGATCTTTTCCAAAAGCTTCAGTGCCTGCTCGGCGGCCGCGTTGTAGCCGTCGACAATGACTGACGGGTGCACGTCCTTGTTGATCAGCTCTTCAGCCCTTTCGAGCAGCGTGCCGGCAAAGACGACTGACGACGTGGTGCCGTCGCCGACTTCGCTGTCGACTGACTTTGCTACTTCTACCATCATCTTTGCCGCCGGGTGCTGGACGTCGATCTCTTTCAGGATTGTCGCGCCGTCGTTTGTTATTGTCACATCGCCTAGCCCGTCAACGAGCATCTTGTCCATGCCCCTCGGGCCTAGGCTCGTCTTCACAATTTCTGCGATAAGCTTTGCCGCCGTGATGTTGTTCCTCTGGGCTTCTTTGCCCTTGCTTTCCTTCGTGCCTTCTCTTAAAATCAAAACTGGCATTCCGCCAGCAGTTGTTTGAATTGACGCCATACTCATATCACCTATAGAATAATTACACAACTCCCTATGCGTCTTTTATAGATTTTGACGCCAACTACATGCCTAATTGCTTCTGCTTCTCATTGAACTTGGCCCGGAAGCGGGGGACGTTTATTATGAACCTCTCGTGCCTCCCCTCGCCCACGCTCTCAAGCCTGTCTCGCGCCTCGACCTCGAACATGACCCGCCTGCCCTTTACCGCGACCACCTTGGCCTTGAGAAAGACCTCCGCCCCCACCGGGGTGGCCGCGAGGTGCCTGATGTCGACTATTGTCCCGACCGAGTCCCATTCAGGGTCAGGCACGAACTGCTCCTTGAGGAGCAGCCGGCAGGTCTCCTCCATCTCCATTATCATCGAGGGGGTGGAGAGGACGTTCTCGCCCTCCCAGAGAAAGCTTGTCGTCTGGTTCGAGTCGACCATTATCGCGCGCTCCTTCGTGGCGCCTATCCTCACTTCAAAATCCATGCCTTAACGATCATGAGAGATTCTTTAAAACTTGTGCCTGCGGGCGTCTATCTTTTTCTCCTTCTCTTCCTTCGCGTGGTGCAGCCTGTCCTTCTCGTACAGGAAATACTTGCCGCACGCGTGGCACTTTATGGGGTGCAGCTTGTGCACATCCCTAGCGTGTTGCACGAGCTCGTCGTAGCTGCCGAACTTGGCGTGGCATTCGTCGCAGTCAGTCTTTTCGCGGTGGAAGAGGCCCATAAAGATCATCCAGAGTGCCGACTATTAAGCTGCATCATAAAAAGTAAAAAGAAAAGGCTAGGCGCCTTTTAGCGACGACGCTTCATGCTCGAGGCAATCACGTAGGCCAACCCTACGACCAGTCCAAAAGTCAGGGGTATCCATACAGGAAAAGCAGCCGGGTCTATTGATTGCTGTAACAGGGATTCGAACATACTACCGGAGGGTTGTTGGTCTTGGTATATTAGATTTGCTGTTTGGGGTCTCTCCAGGGGCGCCCCCGCAGACGCGGATATACATTAAATTACCCTTTCCGAGCATCAGGTAGCTATATGAAGATGCAGAAGGAGATGCGCAAGTTCTGCCCAAGGTGCAAGACCCACACGGTCCAGGCGGTCGCCTTGTACAAGAAGGGCAAGGACCGGAAGGTGGCAGAGGGCGCTCGCAGGCACGCCGAAGACAAGAAAGGCTACGGCGGCCAGAAATTCCCCGAACTAAAGAGGACTGCCAAGACCACGAAAAAAATGACCTTACGCTATACCTGTAAGACCTGCCAGTACAAAACTATGAAGCAGGGCATGAGGATCCGCAAACTGGAGATATGAGCATGAAGCGAGAAAGCATAATGATACCAAAGCCGAGGAGCGCGTTCCTGTCTGTGCAGTGCGAAAAGTGCGGCGAAAAGGCAGTAGTGTTCTCGCACACCACGACCAACATCAGCTGCAAGTCGTGCGGCGAGCTTTTGGCCGAAAAGTCTGGAAGCCTTGCCAACATACTCGGCAAGACGCTAGGCGCGCTGGACCAGTAATCTTTTCGCCAGCTCCACCTCTTCTTTCGTGTTCACGTTGAGCGCGATTTCTTTTCTGTTCATCACGACGTAGCGCTCCTGCACCGTCTCGCCCGCAATCCTGGCGGTGTCAAAAACAGTGATGCCGGAATGGCAGTAACGGCCAAACACCACACTCGGCTTGACGCCGAGGTTTTCCACGAACTCTTTTTCAAGCACTATTGAAACGGCCGGCTCCTGCTTGTCTTCGGCGGCATCTGCAATGCCGCTGACGGCCTGCGCGTCCAGGAGCGGGACGTCGGCCGGAACAACCATTACCTTTTCCGGCTTTAACTTTAACAGCAGGCGCGACAGGTCCTGGGGATAGCCCTCGCCGGCCGTCTCGATGACTTCAATTTCTATCGATTTCAGAAAATCTTTTGTCTGCGGGGCGTTGGGCGACGCCACGGCAATTATCCGGTCAAACCTGCGCGAGCCGGCAAGCGCGGAAATCACGCGCTCTATCATTGCAATATCTCCTACCTTGAGCAGCGGCTTTTCCATGCCTGCCTGCATCCTGGTTGCTTTGCCGCCGCACATTATGGCAGCTATCAAAAAATCGTCATCACCAGCGGAAGCGTTGGCAACGACGACAGCACGATGAGCGACGACAGCCGGGTCATTTCATTCGACGCCCCCAGGACGTCGCCGGATATGCCGCCAAAGCTCTTTCCAGAGACGTACTTCATCAGCCCTGCGATGACGAGCGAAACTCCAAGCGCGATCAGGCCGGCGTAGCTGCTGGCAAGCCACACTATTGCAAGCATGATGCCTGTGGCCGCCGCCATCTTGCGCCTGTCCTTCATCGCCGCGGTGAAAGGCGAGCTAAAGCCCTCCCATGCCGACAGCCCCCTGTTCGCCAAAAGCACCATGGCGTACTTGGCTATCACTTCTGCCGTAATGATGCTGGCGAGGATGGCGAGGCCGGACGAAAATCCTGTATGAAACACGATTATCATGCCGGCAAAATACATGATCAGCGCGGCCACGCCGGCAGAGCCTACCGCGGGGTCGAGCATCGCCTTGCGCTTTACCTCCTTGCCGCCCTTGGCCATCAGCCCGTCTGCAAAGTCTGCCAGCGCGTCGGTGTGGTGGACGCCGGTAATGATCACCAGCGCGCCGGTGACCAGCAGCCCGACAAGCAGGGGGTGCAGGAAAGGAGAGATCCCAAGCGCCATCGCGCCGACTATTGCGCCTATGGCCAGCCCGGCGATTGGGAACAGGTACATGTTCCTAGCGACGTAGCGTATGTCGTGGCTCTGCCGGCCGGCCGGCAGTATAGTCAGGAACGCAAGCACGGACTGCACGGGCCTAAGTGATGCCAAGGACAAGCCTCCACCAGCCGGCAAAATACAGGATTGAAATCATCGGGGCGGACACGCCAAGGCAGAACAGGAGCGTCGTGAGCTTCATTATCGAGATTGCCGCCCTGCACTTCTCAAGTGAAGCCGGCTCCTGCGAGTCTCCAAGGGAGTAGTGGCCTATCTTTTCAAGCCGGACGCGCAGCGCGCCTGCCATGGTGGCCATCGGATAGCCGGCGTTCGGGCTGAACGTCTTGGCGTGGTCACGATGCAACATGCTGAGCGAATTCTTCCAGTCTGCGCCGAGCATCCTGGCCGAAACGACCATCAGGAACGCGGTTATCCTCGCGGGGACATAGTTTGCCAGAGTGTCAAGCCTTGCTGACATCCACCCGATCTCTTTGAAATAGTCGTCCTTGTAGCCGACCATAGAGTCGAGCGTGTTTATCGCCCTGTAGGCAAAGGCGCCCGCCGGCCCAAAAAGTGAGTAGTAGAAGATGGGCGCGGTTATCCCGTCGACCGTGCTTTCGCTCACGCATTCGATCGTCGCCGACAGGACGTGCTGCTCGTCAAGGTCGTCGGTCCTCCTCCTTACTATCATGGACAGGTTCTGCCGGGCGCCCGCTAGGTCCCCGGCCTTAAGGCAGGACGTTATTGCCATGGCGTGCCTCTCCATGCCTCTCACTGCAATAGTGGTTTTCAGTATTATTGCAGACGCGACGGCCAGCGCGACAATGCCAGCAAGATACATGCCTGCAAACATTGTGAAATGAACTGCCAGCGCCATTGCGGCGACGAGCAAAACGGCAAAGGCCGCGCCCTTGGCCTTTTCTGCTCCTCCTTTTAGCCGGGGCGCGCAATAGCCGATCAGCCGGCCGAGCCACGCCACAGGATGATATTTGTTTGGCGGGTCGCCAAACAGCCAGTCAGCGCCAACGCCGGCGGCAAGCGCCGCAAGGAGAGCCAACATCTATAGCCCAATGACCTCCGATATCCTTTCCATGTCGGCGCTCTCTTTTATGGCCTTTGCAACAAGGCCGATCTGCCAGTTCCACGCCTCGCGCGGGATCTCTGCCTTGCCGGCCATGCTGCCTACAAGCGAGTCCTCTTCGGGCAGGTTGAACTCTATTTTCGGGATGACTCCGAGGATCCTTTTCTTTGTCATCTTTTGCACTTCCTTTATCGCCGGCGCAAGGAGGGTGATGTCGCCCCTGAACTTGTTTATCAAAAATCCCCTGACAAGGCTCCTGTGCGCCGGCTTTAGCAGCTGCATCGTGCCGACAATGCTCGCAAAGCACCCACCACGCTCAATGTCTGCCACTATTATCACTGGCGCGCCCGCCTTTTGCGCAAGCAGCATATTGGCAATGTCGTATTTCGCGATGTTGATCTCTGACGGCGATCCCGCGCCTTCGATGACTATGATGCCGTTTTCGCCCCTCAGGCTGTCGAGCGCCTTGAGCGCAGTGGTAAAGCCCTGCTGCAAGACAAACTTCTCATAGTATTCCTTTGCGTGCATCTCGGAGTAGAACCGGCCGTTCAGGAACACCATGCTCCTGTATTCGCCCAGCGGCTTGAGCAGGATCGGGTTCATCCTCGGGTCCGGCTCCTTTCTTGCCGCGACCGCCTGTATCGCCTGCACCTGCGCCATCTTGGCGCCGCCGGCAGTTGCGAAAAAGTTGGACGACATGTTCTGCGCCTTGAACGGCGCCACCTTGTAGCCCATGTCTGAAAGCAGCCTGCAAAGGCCGATCACGATCGTGCTCTTGCCGGCGCCGGACGAAGTGCCCTGCACCATTATGAGCTTGGCCCTAGCCATCAAATCCCTCCAGCGCTTTCAGCAGGCGAAGGTTTTCCCTGTGAGCCTTGACTGCGACCCTGATGTGCTGGGAGCCCATGCCGGTGAACGTGCTGCAGTCCCTGACAAGCACGCCAGTCTTTTTCAACAGCGCGTTTCGGAACTGCGCGGAATTTCTGCCCTGCAGGCGGACAAGGAAATAGTTGACGTCTGATCTTGACGGGCTGAACGACTTTAACCTGCCAATGCGGTCGTGCAGGAATTTCCGCTCTTTCCTGACAATCGCCCTTGCCCTTGGCAGGTGCCTTTTGTCCGCAAGCGCGGCGACGCCAGCTGCCTGCGCAAGTCCGTTCACGTTCCACGGGACCTTGTCAGCGGACAGCTTGCCTGCAAGAGCAGGATTGCACACGCTGTAGCCTACCCGCAGGCCGGCGAGCCCGAACGACTTTGTCAAAGATCGCAGGATCACGAGGTTGTCAAATTCCTTTATCCTGCCCATCATGCTGTTAGCATCAGGGTAGTCGACGAGCTCGATAAAGCATTCGTCAAGCAGGATCTTTGTCGAGCTGTCGATGCTTTCGATTATCTTTTTTATCTGCCCGGTGGCGAGCGTGCCCGTCGGGTTGTTCGGGTTGCAGAGGAATACCGCGTCGGCTCCCTTCGCCTTTTCAATTATTTCATCGGCGTCAAGCTCAAAATCGTGGAGCGGGACGAGCGTCACCTGCGCCCCTGTCTTGTGCGACGCAAGCTCGTATTCGCAAAAAGTCGGCGCCGGGATCACCACCCTGTTCTTTGCAAACGCCCGGGCAAACCAGTAGATGATTTCTATCGCGCCGCTTCCAACGCTTATCAACTCTTGGTCGACGCGCAAATAGCGTGACAGGCTTTTCTTTAGCTCGCTGCATTCCGGGTCAGGGTACATCGGGGCGAGGGCCTTGGCGTTCTTTTGGATCGCCGATATGGCCTTTTGTGGAGTGCCAAGCGGGTTGACGCTGGAGCTGCAGTCGACCTTCACCAGCCTGGGATTGACAGAGTAGACGCCGCCATGGGAGCAGGCGTTCATCCCCTTGCTGACAACCTCTTGCCCCATCTCAAGGGCTTGATGGCATGAGCTATATTTAGAATGTTTTGTACAGGCTAACGATTATTAGTTCCATTCACAAATTTGCCCCTATATGCTCAAGGTAGCAGTCATCGGGGCCACGGGTGCAGTGGGCCAGGAATTCGTTGTCGCCCTAAACAGGCACAAGTGGTTTGAACTGACGCAGGTGGCCGCCTCTGAAAGGTCGGCCGGCAAGAAATACATTGATGCCATTCGCGATCCAAATTCCGGCATCCTGCGCTGGCACAACAGGGAGGAGGTGCCAGAGTACGTCAAGAACATGGTCATAAGCAAGGTGGAAGACGTCAAGCCGGAGAATTTCGATCTCATCTTTACAGCCCTTGAATCAGACGACGCGAAAATCATAGAGCCGAAATTTGCCAAGACCACGCCGGTCATCAGCACTGCCGCCGCGTTCCGCTACGAATCAGACGTCCCGATACTGATACCCGGAATCAACGACAGCCATGCGGAGCTCTTGAACGCGCAGAGAAAGAACCGCGGCTGGAAAGGGTTTATTGCGCCGCTGCCAAACTGCACGACAACCGGCATGGCAATTACGCTCAAGCCGATACTTGACAGGTTCGGCATCGAAAAGGTGTTCATGACGTCGATGCAGGCGATCTCGGGCGCCGGAAGGTCGCCCGGCGTTGCAGCTTTGGACATCATGGACAACGTCATCCCCTTCATCCCGAAAGAAGAGGAAAAAGTGCAGGTTGAGACGAAAAAGATCTTGGGTGCCATGAACAAAGGCCTGATTGCCCCGGCGCCGCTCAAGGTCAGCTGCACGTGCACGAGGGTCCCTGTGTCAGACGGTCACACCGAGTCTGTATTCGTCGAAACAGAGCAGACAACGGAAGCTGAAGAAGTAAAGAAGGAGATGCTGAAATTTTCAAAGAACGTGTCGATCAAGGGTTTGCCTACGGCGCCAAAAGACTATATCATTGTGCACGACGACCCGACGCGCCCGCAGCCAAGGATCGACAGGGAGATCAACGACGGCATGACCACTGTCGTCGGCAGGCTGCGCAAGGACACTGCCTTTGACAACGGCATAAAATACGTGCTCTTGTCGCACAACGAAAAGATGGGATCGGCAAAAGGTGCCGTCCTGCTTGCCGAGCTCTTGAAGGATCGTAGCATCCTCTAAATTTCTTTTTTTAGCACGACAAAGTTGCAATTAATAGGTTTATTAACCTCCGAACTAATGATCTAGCTGATTTCCTGAATGGGAAGAATCGACGATTTAGACGTGAAGATTTTGGGCGAGCTTGCCCGGGACGCAAGCATTTCCGTCCCGAAACTCTCGAAGAAAATCAACGTCAACTCGTCGGTCGTTTACAGCAGGATAAAGCGCCTTGTAAAGAGGGGCCTGATCAAAAAGTTCACCATCGTGATCAACGACGAAGCGCTCGGCTTTAACGTCAAGGCGCTCACCGGCATTAACATGGACTCTAAACTGAGGGACAACGTCCTGAACGAGCTCTTCAAGATCCCCGAAGTGCGTGAGGTGGCAGAGGTCACCGGCAGGTTCGACGTGCTGGTGACAATGAACGCCCGGTCGCTAGACGAGATGCACCAGCTCATTTCTGAAAAGATAGGCAGGGTGGAGGGCGTGCAAAAGACAGAGACGTTCATCGAGATGCGCAAGACCAGCCGCGAGATAGCCTACCCGACGTCGATAGCCAAGTGATAATATAAATAACAATCAGTTCACTTTATTCACCGCGAGCAATTGACGATTAACCAGATAACGGTAGGCAGCACGCTCAAGAACTATTACGAGCTTACAAAGCCCAAGATCTGGTACCTGCTGGTCTTCACGGCCTTTGGAGCTGCGCTGACGGCTTCGCTCCTCTTCGACATCCCGATCACCCCGCTGACGTGGTTCCTGCTGATAGGCGGAGTGGCGGCAGGCTCGGCAGCGGCTGACACACTGACGGGGTACAACGACCGGGACATTGACGCGATAATGGAGCGCACAAAGAGCAGGCCGATACCGTCGGGCAGGATAACGCCCAAGAACGCGCTCGTCTTTGGGCTGGTGCTTGCAGCAATTTCGCTTGTGTGCGCGTGGTTCATCAACATCTGGGCGTTTGGGCTGATGGCCTTTGGGCTCTTTGACAACATCATCGTCTACAGCAAGTGGCTCAAGAGGCGCAGCCAGAGCAACATCATCCTCGGCGGCTTTTCAGGCGGAGCCCCGGCGCTGATAGGCTACGTCGCGGTAACGACTATGAACATCGAGATCGGGCTCGTGATGGCCGGCTTGGTCTTCCTCTGGATTCCGACTCACATCTGGAGCCTTGCGCTGCACGTGAAAAAGGACTACACGCTGGCCCACGTGCCGATGCTACCGGTGGTGTCAAGCGAAAAGTCGTCCGTAAGAGTGATCGCCGGCACGACTCTGATGATGGTGGTGTTCAGCGTCTTGCCGTTCTTTTTCAACCAGTTTGGCCTGATCTACCTTGCGACTGCAAGCGTATTTGGCGCGGTCATGATCGCGCTTTCAGTATGGCTGCTGGTGAAGCCCAGCGAAAGGGCTTCGTGGACCGTGTTCAAGTTCTCAAGCCCCTACCTGACGGCGCTTTTCATCGCCTTCATGGTGGACGCCTTTTTCAAGTAGCTTCTCGCATTCGTACAGCACTCTTGCAATGACGACGTGGGCCTCAAGCTCCTGATCGCTTACCGAGTAGGTCAGGTTCAAGAGCTTGGTGGTGCTCTCTGAGAAATGGCCCCTCGGGAACCCGCCTATAACAAACACGCAACTGTCGTCGAGGTTTTCAGCCACGGCCTTTTCCGTGGTGCTCTGCACGCCGGTGGTCGACAGGCCAATT
>DASTTF010000016.1:0-9256 GCA_035760305.1 Nitrososphaera sp. | reverse complement strand
GCGATTGACAAGGTAATCGCCACAATCGTTGGGAGCACAAATGTATCAAGTCCCGTCTTTCTCATTTCAATGCCGCCATGCAACCCGATGGCTGCAAGCAGATAGATCGGAAGCATTGAAGAGATGGCATCCGGGATCTTCAAATCTGACTTTATGCGTGCCGCTAGTATCCCTAAGATGAAAAAGAGCACTATGGGGGTTAGCAAATTAGCCTGTATTATAGCCAGAAAATCCATTACAAAATAGCACCCCTGTTAAAATAATCGCAGTGAAAGAGCCAGAAAGTTCCTTTTTGCATATTCAAGAAATATAAAATTCACTACATGGCCGAGAGAATCTGGAGCCTATATTAGTTTTTTGAACAAATTGCGAATGCGATGTTATGGCCATTCAACGATTTCATTTTCATTCTCGCTCAGATCCAGCCACTTTGAATTTCCCTCTGAACAAGAGCGCAACAATTGATGTACCAATGAATGTAGCAGACCAGTATAGCCACAGGTCAGCCAATGTGCCTGACAAGACGGCAGGAGTAAGCGATCTAGCTGGGTTCATTGACGCGCCTGAAATAAAAGCCAGAAAGAAAATGTCTAATCCTATGATTCCTCCAATTGCGATCCCGCTAAAGCCACGTAAACCCTTGGTATAAACAACTACATAGATGACTGCCATTAACAAAGCAGTAGCCAAGATTTCGATCCCAAAAATCACCGGCAAAGAGAACGAATAATTCGGAGCATTAGCTCCAAGATCAGCTTCACCGCCTATGAATAGCAATACAATAATGCTCGCAAGAAATGCCCCAATTATTTCGGCGGCAAAATAATGAAGCAACTGGACTCTGGTAATGTGCCTTGTGATCAGGTAGCCGACTGTAACTGCCGGATTAAAATGAGCCATTGAAGTTTTGCCAAACAGATACACGCCAATGGCAACACCAATGAATGGGGAAACGGCGATAAATGGAAGTCCAGCGATCCCGCCGGTCTTGGCATCAATGACTACAGAGCCTGTAGCGAATAAGACTACAATAAACGTGCCAATCAGCTCGGCAAAGAATATCTTTTGGCCGGGCGTCAGCTTACTCGAGGTTTTCAGCAAGTTCCTTTACTCTTCTCTCAATTTCGTCCCTTATTTTGCGTACCACCTCTATCGACCTGCCCTTTGGGTCCTCGACGCCCCAGTCAACGGGGTTGTTCAGGAAGAGGAGCGGGCAGTCGGACCTGTCCATGCAGCCCATGTTGACCGCCCTGGCGGCGCCCCTGATCATGTCGTCCGTGATGATCTTGGATTTCTGCCTGCCGATGTCGATTCCGGCCTCCTTCATCGCCTGCACCGCAAGCGGGTTTACCTGCCCCGCCGGCTTTGTGCCCGCGCTGACTGCGCGATAGCCTTTTGGAGCGTATTTGTTGAAAAAGCCCTCTGCCATCTGGCTCCTGCCGGCGTTCTCCACGCAAACAAAAAGGATGGTCTTTTCCATAGCTACTTCACGGCCCTGACTACAAGGCTGGTGATCTTTCTGCCGTTTATCGGCTCCCCGTCCATGAACTGGCGCTCTTCAAGCACGCTTATTTCCTTAAAGCCCGCCTTTTCGATGCTTGCAAGGTAGTCTTCCTTTGCTAGCGCCCCGTCGATGCAGCTGCTCCACATTTCGGGGTCTATAGAGTCCGCCTTCCTGTCGGCGACAAGGTCTGAAATCACCATCCTGCCGCCGCTTTTCAGGATTCTGCGGATCTCTTTGAACGCTTTTACTTTATCCGTGGTAAGGTTGATGACGCAGTTGCTGATGACGGCGTCAATAGAACTCCCGTCAATCGGAATCCTCTCCTCGATGTCCCCTTTCCTGAATTCGACGTTGGCATAGCCGCCTTTTTTCGCGTTTCTTCTGGCGCGCTCTAACATTTCTTCCGTCATGTCAATGCCGATGACCCTGCCTGACCTGCCGACAGTGTTTGCCGATAAAAAGACGTCGATTCCCGCGCCCGATCCGAGGTCGACGACCGTCTCGCCTTTCTGCAAACCGGCAAACTTGACAGGCGCCCCGCAGCCAACACCCAGGACCGACGCCTGCGGCACAGATCCCAGCTCTTTCACGTCATAGCCGACGTCCGCGGCGGCCTGGGCCGGCGAAGCGCTGGAGCAGCAGCCGGGCGCGCAGCACGCGCCCTCGCTGCTCTCCTCCAGCGCTATCTTGCCGTAGTTTTTGCGTATGGTCTGCTTGATGTTCTGCTGACGCTTCTTTTCCATGCCAATGCTTTACTTGGGAAACTATTTAAGTTGTCAAGTAGCAATTCTTGCAGTTGGTGTAATGAAGGAAACCAAGATCCCTGTTATGCAGGACTGCAACTTTGCCGGCTATGACGCCTCTTCGCTCATGTCCGAGACCGCCCGGCTCCGCAAGATAATAACGAAAAGGGGGACGCTCGAAATCCTGATACCGCTCTGCTGCTCCACCGAGCCCGTCAGGCACAAGCAGTTCCGGCAGGCCCTCAAGGGCATCAGCAGCAAGACCCTGGCAAGCCGCCTCAAAGAGCTGGAGAAGGGAGGCATCCTAGAGAGAAAGGCGTACAGCGAGATCCCGCCCCGGGTGGAATACAAGCTCACAGGCAAGGGGCAGGAGCTCGTAGAGTCGGTCATGTATCTTCTTGCGTGGATGAAAAAGTGGTCGAAATAGAGGCTGATGGTGTGGCCCCGCAGCGTGATCGGCTGCCGGGGTTTCCAGTCAACCTCAATAACACCGATGATCCCGCGCCCTTGCAAGAAAAAGCTATCCGACATACATCATTTAGAGCCATGGCGCCTACGGGTTAAACTTGGGCAACCAAGATAAGGCCGGCGCGAAAAGATGCAGGCGTGCCGGACACTTTTTGCAGGGCGTGCGGGGCGGATGTGAAGGCCATGGCCGTGTGCATAAAATGCGGCAAGGCGGTGCTCTACGGCTGCCCGTGCTGCGCGATGTTTTCAGACACAAAGGTGCACATCGGCTGCCTGCAATTGGCAATACAGGAATGACTATTTCATATGCCTGACGAACTTTTGGTACAGCTGCTCCCTGCTCCTGATCTCTTTTTTCAGAATCTGGCCGGCTTCAGGCCTGCCGTGGAGATATTCTATCGTCACGTCGCTGTCGTGGATCAGGCCAAGGAGCGCCTGCAGCTCCTTGAGCTCCAGGTCCCTGCCGGCCGCCCTGGCCGCCTTTTTCATGTACTTTTTCCTGTCGCCGGCAGGCACCGTCTCAAGGATATAGCGCAGCTTCCTGAAGTCCTTTCTGAGGCGGTGGAGCTCTTTGACCTTGCCGCTGTCTGACAGCACCGCCGGCAGCTCTTTTCCAATCCTTCCGATCAGCCTGCGCGCAACCTTGGCGATCCTCATGTCGTCCTGTACAGGCCGCATGGGCTGCATCCTTTTCAGCGGGCGCGCCAGCAGAGTCGCCCTTGCAAGCTCATCCTTTTTCTTCCGTTGCAGGTCGGTCGTGTCGAGATCCCCCAGCGTCGACACCCTGCCGGCTATCACGTCGCAGTCCCGCGCCCTGCTGCTCGCCCTGAGGAATTCCCTGTACTTTTCGATCCTGCCGCGGTAGCGCGTGCGCTCATTTTTCGGCAGCAGGGAAAACGTAGAGTCGAGCCTCCGGACGGAGGTCCTGACGTCGTGTATGTTTTTTTCATTCTCTGGGTCTGCGAGGTATGCCTGAAGCCTCTCGTCCGCGCGCTTGCCGTTCTGCCGGAATTTTCGCGCAAAAGCCGACTTTGCCATGGCGATTCAGTGCTGTATCGAGCCGAGGAATTGGTCGATCCTCTTTTGCAGGTCGGCGTTTACCTCCGGGACCTGCCTGTTGCCGTTGACGATTGTAAGGCTGTAGCGCTTTTGCATGCTGCGGAACTGCTTTGCAATCATGCGCTGGTAGATCATGAACGACTCGTACATGTCGTCTGAAAGCCCGAGGTCGGCACCAGACTCGTAGTAGTCGAGGAAGGTGTTCTTCTGGAACACCCTGTGCACAAGCTCCTCCGGGTCGACGTCGAGGTAGAACACAAGGTCCGGCACTATCGCAAACCCGAAGAGCTGGTGCGACCAGCGCTTGCTCATGCCCCTGACCGCGTCCCTTGCCATCAGCGTGTAGATATATCGATCAGCGAGCACGATGTAGCCGGCGCGCAGGGCCGGCATTATCTTGTTTTCAAGCTGGTCTGCAAAGTCGGCCGCGTAAAAGAGGCTCATCGTCCTCCGCCCGAGCATGTGCTCCTGTTTTGCCTGCATTATCCCTTCGCTTACAAGCTCCGAACGTCGCAGTCCGGTGTTGAGCACGGCGTGACCTTCTGCCTCCAGCTCTGCAGTTATCATGCCAATGTGGGTGCTCCTGCCCGACGCGTCCGGGCCTTCGATCACTACGAGCCTGCCCTTGACCTCTTCGTCCTGCAGGTAGGGTATCCCCTTGCCGTAGTAGCGGATTGGCCGGGAGCTGCCCTGCTTCACTGGTCCTGCGCCCCCGCCGAGACCTTTTTGCGCATCGCCTGCGGCAGCAGCTCCATCACCTTCTGCCTAACGCGCCTTTGCTGCTCTTCAATGTCGACCGTGCCGTCGACCACCGTGAACCCTTCCGGCCCGACCATAGACTCGTACTGCTCCACTATCCTCCCCTGGAAGATCCTGTAGCTCTCGTACGGGTCGTTGCTCAGGTTGAGGTCCATCCCCGCCTCGTAGTACTTTAGCTTTGGCCGGTTCTTTACTATCCTGTCAAACGAGACTTCCACCGGGACCCTGAAGTAAAGCGCAATGTCCGGCTTGACCACGAATCCGTAGACGTGGCGCACCCAGTCGGGGCTGCACCCTCGCACGACGTCGCGGGCAAACGCCGTGTAGATATATCGATCAGCGAGCACGATGTAGCCGGCGCGCAGGAGCGGAAAGATGTTCCTTTCATACCTTGCCGCAAAGTCTGTCGCGTGCAGCAGCGAAAACGTGGTCGGTGTCAGCAGGTTGTTCTTCTTGCCCTTTGAAATTATCTCCTTGACCTGCTCTGACGAGTTCCACTCTGTGAAAAACACCGGCATCCCGATGTAGCGGAGCCACTTTTCCAGCAGCCGGATCTGGGTGGACTTGCCCGAGCCATCGACGCCTTCGACGATTATCAATTTGCCCTTTGGCGCGAACTTGTCGTCCTTCATGCTTCGACCTTCTCCCTTATTTTTGCCAGCGCCGCCTGCTCTACCTCGCAGTTCACCGAAACGTCAAACGCCCGCTCAAAATTCTTTACCGCGTTTTCAAGCAGCGTTGCCGGCACGAACTGCCGCGGCTGCGACATTATCCTGATGTCCACCTTTTTGCCTTTGATGGATAATTTCGCATTGGCCCTCGCTCTCTCGAGGATCGCCGAGAGCGCAAGGCACGCCGATATCTTTTCAATAGACTTCTTGTTCTGGGGCTCCAGTATCGACCTGTAGCGGGAAAAGAGCCAGTCGGCCGCCTTTGCTTTTCGCGTGTGCACTATTGACAGCGCCAGTATCAGCTGCTCCCTGTGGCTCAGGAACGCGCTGTCCTCGTCTATCATTATGTAAAACAGGTTGTTCAGGTTGGTGATCATGGGGAGCTCGCCAGCCTGCTTTATCGCGTGTGTCAGGATCATCCTTTCCTTTTCGCGCAGCAGCCCGTTTGCGACAAGCGGCCTGACAAGCGTGACGGTGTGCTCTGGCAGCATTTCCGCCTGGCAGGCAAACGCCACAAACGCCTTTGCCTTTTCGTTGCTGATGCCGCCGCTATAGAACGTCTTTGGGTCGCGGACAAAGACCGACAGTATCCCTTCCCGCAGGCCCTCCGCACTGACCACAATCCTTTCAAAGCCGAATTTCTGCACCAGCGCGTTGATGATGCACGCGCCGGCGACTATCGTGTCAACCCTGTTGCTGCCGACTGCCTTGACCTCTTCCAACTCGTCGGCGTCCATCTCGTACAGTTCTTCTGCAATAGAGGACACCGACTGCGCGTCCATCTGGTAGTTGTGGACCTTGTCAAGCTGGTATTCCTTCAGCTCCTGGTCGTACCGGGCCATGGCTCTCAGCGTGCCGCCTACTCCCACAAGCGCGGTGTCGGGGCTCAGGTCGAGCTCTTTTTTGTCCGGCAGCACTTCGAGTATGTGTTTTTCCATCTTCCCATAGTCCTTTTTGGAAAAAGTGCCGTCCTTTTTGCCAAACATCTGCGAGAGCCGGAGCGCGCCGAGCGGGTACGACTTGATCTTTTTAATGCCATAGTTTTCCGTGTACACCAACTCCAGGCTGCCGCCGCCGAGGTCGAAAAAGAGCGCGGTCGGCGCGCAGGTTGCCTGCAGCGCCCCGATGTAGGAGTAGAGCCCCTCCTCCTGCCCGGACAGCACCTTGAACTGAAAGCCGGTCTGCCCGTAGACCTGCTTTAGAAAGTCGTTTTTGTTGCCGGCCTCCCTCACCGCGCTGGTCGCGACGGGGAGCACGTGCCGAATAGAATCGAAATTGATAACGTCGCGGAATATGCGGAGCGCGCCAATGGTGCGGCCCACCTGATCCTTGCCGAGGTAGCCGGTTTCGTGCAACCCCTCTCCGAGCTTGACCTTGATCCCCTCCTGCTGGTAGGCCTTGAACGTGCCGTCCTTTTTTACGTCATAGTTGACCAGCTTGACAGAGTTAAAGCCAAGGTCTATCACCGACACTTTCATTTTTCAGCAGCTATTGTCAGTTGCGGCAGCTATGATAATAATATTATCTATATTGTTCATTTAGCGACTTTCTTGAGGTGCTTTGGAGTCAGGAGCCACCTCAACTCGCCCCTTGCCCTTGGCTGGAACGCCGTCACCGTGATCTTTGTCAGGCCTGCCTTTTTCAACACAATTCTGCCAGCACCGCCGTCAAACACGATCTCGCTTGCCATCGTGCTAAGGTAGGGCTCGTGGCCTACTATCAGGACCGATGACTCTGGCTTGAACTGCGACAGCCTGCGGTAAAGCTCGGGCCTCTTTCCCTCCGGCTTGAGCTCGTTCCACTCTTCCATGCTGCCCTTTTTGACCTTGAGCACCCTTGCCACGGTTTCGGCGGTCTGGCGCGCGCGCTTGAGCGGGCTCGTGGCAACGAAATCAAACTTGACATTTAGCTTGGCAAGCGCCTTGGCAACTTCTGCGACCTCTTCCTGGCCGGCGACAGTAAGCGGCCGCTCAGAGTCCTTGCTGCCGCTCGGAATCCGCTTGCCGGCTTCGCCGTGCCGCAGTATGTAAAGCTCCACGGAGGGAACTTGCAGCCATGGTATATCAAATTATCTCGATCGCTTTGAAAACGACAGTTCCAAGCCGGCAGTCGAGCCGAGCTTGATCCTGTACTGATCGTCAATGGCAAGCGGGATTAGGGAGACGTTGGAATCGGTGCACGCAGGGCAGGCGACATCATGATCCATTCTCAGGATGGTCGCGCTCCAAAAGCACGATTCGCAGAGTGCAAAATGTCTGGCTGTGAAATTATCTGGCAACAAATTTTCTGTCACGGTTTGCATGCCAATACTCTGGCGCGATGAATTGATATCCGTTGCCAAACGACAAGCAGTAGATGCCGTGATCCTACATGATGTATGTTGGGTACCTTTTTCTTTGGTCGCGTCTTAATAATGGCGAGCCAAGGTTGAGGTTGTTGGGAACCTCGGCAGCTTGCCATTTTCCCCACCCATCCCGCACCGTGCTACGGGGTTACAACCAACAACCTCGGCTTGACTTTCGCGATAATTTTTTTTTACACTCGGAATCAAAATCCGACCCGCTATAGAGATCACGTGATCTATTGGGATGAATGTGAATTATAGCGGGTAACGCTAAATCCACATGTTCTTGTTCTCAAAACATGCATACGTTAGACCGACGCAAGTTATCGATATGGCTTGTCGCGGGCATTCTTTTGGCGTCTTTTGTGCCACTTGCAATGTCGGCGAAGGCCTACGCACAGGGCCAGATCACCATCAACGGCGCAGGCGCAACTTTTCCCTTTCCGCTGATTGACACCTGGCGCGTGGAATATCAAAGTGTACAACCCGGAGTTAGCATAAACTACCAGTCGATTGGCAGCGGCGGAGGCATCGCCCAGTTCACCGCATTGACAGTGGACTTTGGCGCGACTGACGCCCCGCTGAGCGCGGAAAGGGAGGCGGCACTTCCGGCGCCGGCTGTGCACATCCCCGAAGCCATCGGATCTGTAGTGCCGGCGTACAACATACCGGGCTATGACCAGAAGGGGCTGAAGCTCACCGGGCCGATACTGGCAGACATTTTCCGTGGTGAGATTACGGAATGGAACAACCCGAGACTTCAAGAGCTGAACCCTGGCGTGCCTCTTCCCCAGGCGGACATTATTGTCGTGCACAGGTCGGACGGCTCTGGCACGACCTTTGTGTGGACGCAGTACCTGTCCATCGTCAGCCCTGAATGGGAAGAGCAGGTGGGATTCGGAACCGCGGTAGAATGGCCTGTTGGCGTGGGCGCGCCCGGAAATGAGGGTGTCGCCAGCACTGTAAGGAGCACCATCAACTCCATAGGCTACGTGGAGCTGGCATACGCCCTTACGACCGGAATGAACTTTGGATCGGTGCAGAACAGGGAAGGCAACTTTATTGAGCCATCGCTCGAGGCAACAAGCGCTGCAGTCGGGGCAGCTGCCGAAACACTTCCGGCCGGCACCGATTCGTGGGAAGGTGTCCACGTGCTCGACCCGCCAGGGCCTGACTCGTACCCGATTGCCAGCTTTACCTACCTGCTTCTCTACCAGGAATTGAGCACGTCGCCTTCAATCGACAGCATGGAAAAGGCAAGGGCAGTACTCGACTTTATCGCGTGGGCAATAAGCGACGAAGGCCAGGTGTTCGCGGAGGAGCTATCGTACGTCCCGTTGCCGGACGAAGTGCAGGAGCTCAACCTCGAAACCTTGGCCGGGCTGACCTACGACGGGCAGCAGGTGTTCGGCACCGAAGCGCCGGCACCAGAACCTGAAAGACAGGAATTCTCTGTATCAGCCACACATGACGGCAACAGTTACACGGTGACGGGCATGTCGGCCACTGCCGAAGCAACTTCGCTCAGCATCACCCCGGAGCAGTACGTGACGGTCGAGCTTGAAGGGGACGGCGAGATAGAGCTGACTCTTCCAAAGAGCATGATCGACGGCATCACGATGGTAAGGGCAGGCAACGAAGATGTCGAATATGAAGAAGTGTCAGAGAGCTCTTCGTCGACCACGATCAGGCTTACGGTGCCTGACGG
>DASTTF010000015.1:0-6502 GCA_035760305.1 Nitrososphaera sp. | reverse complement strand
CCCGCGCTTTTGCGACATACACTGCATCCACCAGTCGAGCAAGTTCGAGCTCGCCGAAATGGAGGACACGCGGGAGAACCGGAGGAACATACTGGACTCGATAATAGAGGGCGCGCTCAGGGAAGTAGGGCTTGAATACATACAGAAGTTGCAGCCGGAGCAGCTGACAAAGGTCAAGAACGACTTTGCAAAGAACAAGGCGTTCCAGGTGTCGCAGACGCTGGTCGGCGGCGGCAAGAGCCCAGACTATGAATCGCAATTGAGCAAGTTCCCGGGACTAAAGCAGGCTGTGAACGAGACAATGACGGCCGTAAAGGACGAGCAAAAGCAGCTGGTCGAGCGGGCGAAACAGCTAGGCATCAGGACCGACAACATTTCGCTGACCCCGGATCTGGACGGCGAGTTCACCGCTTCGGTGGCGGAGGTCATACTCGAAGGCCTGCGCCACACGCAGCCGCCGCTCCTGGACAGAAAGGACAACAGCTATGGCCTCGCACAGTAGCGCGCCCGGCAGCAAGAAATTCGTGTATTTTCCGCTGGACAAGGAAGGCCAGGAGCAAAAGCAGCAGAGCAAGGGCGAGCGCGAGCTCCCCCGCGACGTGCTCGACAGGCTGCTAAAGGCGCTGGGGCGGGAAGCGCTGAGGGAAAAGACGCCCAGCCTGCAGGAGCTGGAGCAGGCCCTCCAGGGGGCGATGTCGTCAGAGCAGCAGGAGCAGCTGCAAAGCCCACAGTCCAGCTCGCAAACGGGGTCAGAGGGCGACACGGCAGACGATTCCGGCATGCCGCTGGTAAAGCAGCTGATGAACAAGGGCTACCTGAAGGACTCGCCAAAGTGGCTCAGCGCCAAGGGCTTCAACATGATCGGCGGCAAGATACTGAGCGACGTGATGAAGGCGCTCAAGGCCGGCGAGTACGGCGCGCATGAAACCCGTGACGTCGGGAGCGGCTCGGTGGTGCTCGACACGAGCAAAAAGTACGAGCCGGGCGACGACATCCGGCTCTTGAACGTGCCAAAGTCGCTGCTCAACACCATACAGCGCGTGTCAAAGGACGGGGGCGAGCTGAAGCTGCCCCTGCAGATCGACGTCGAAGACTTTGAAGAGTATGAAACGATGCAGGACGTCCGCGTCGCCGTGGTGTATTGCATAGACCTGAGCTCCACCATGCGGTATTCCTCGCTGTACGGCGACATGAGCAGGATAGAGGCCGCAAAGAGGGCGCTCTGGAGCCTGTATCTCCTGAACAAAAAGTTCTTCCCCTCAGACTCTGTCTACATCGTAGGCTTTGGCGCGCTGGCGTCAAAGGTCGCGCCCGGCGACATTCCCTATTTGAAGACGTTTGAGCCGGGCTCTGACTTTCTCCACTACACCAACTACCAGGCGGCGTTCCGGCTTGCAAGCAAGATGCTGCAAAAAGACGGCGCGCTGAACAAGCGGATCGTGCTCGTCACGGACGGCCACCCGAGCGCCTGCTTCATCGACGACAAGGGCGAGCAGGAAAAGATACTCTCTCAGAGGCCATACTCGCACTTTTACACGCCTGACCGGCCGACGCTCGACGCGGTAAAGCAGGAGAACAGCATGAGCCTCGACGTCGCGTCGGGAGAGCTTGTCTACCTATGCTACCGCTACCGGCAGGTCGACCAGTACATAGGCGAGCGCACGCTGGTAGAGGCAAAAAAAGTCCATTCTATGAACATCGACATCGACACGATAATGATCAGCGAAGAGGATTCGCTTCTTGGATATGTCAATGAAATGGAAAAGTACGTGAAGGGGAGGTCGTATTACATCAACCCCGCCGACATTGACAAGGTTCTGCTGACGGATTACCTTGACAACAAGAAGCAGCAGACGTTGCGGGCCCACTAGATGGTAGAAAAAACGTGGAGAAGCTTAATATACTGAGGGGAAAATGCTTTGCATAAGCGCAGCATGCTGATCATCTTTGACGTAGAGGGCGTACTGCTAAACGCCGAATACCTTCCAGTTCTGGCACAGGTGATGGGCCCGAAAAAAGAGAAGGAGATCTGGGACATCACCAACGCCGGCATCAGGGGCGAGATCAACTGGGAAGAGGGGCTCAGGCGCAGGGTGCAAGCGCTGAAGGGGATAAAGTACGAAGACGCCAAAAAGCTGGCTGAAGGCCTGCCGCTGATGCCCGGGGCCAAGGAGCTCTGCTCCGCGCTGAAAAAGGCCGGGTGGAAAATGATTGCAGTGTCCGGCGGCTTTACGATAATCACCGACAGACTGAAGGACGATCTCGGGATCGACAGGATATTTTCCAATGAATTGCTGTTCAAGGACGGCAAGCTCGACGGCGTGACGATGCACGTCACCTCGGACAAGGCGGCCGCGGTAAGGGACACGGTAAAGGAATGGGGCATCAGGAAGGAGGACATTGTAGTCGTGGTGGACGGCGCAAACGACCTGAAGCTGTTCGCGCTGGCAGGGTTCACGGTGGGGTTCTGCCCTGTCGACGTCGTGAGAGAGAAGGCCGACGAAACCATTGACAAGCGCGACCTGACGCTGCTTTTGCACCTGTTAAAAAAAAATTACGGTGAAGCCGTGCTGATAAACGCGGCCAGCAAAAGGCAGTGACCGACCCGTTTTTTAACTCCTGTTTTTCAATACTGCTGTGCTACAGGTAATCCCCGTCAGGGTTTCCGGGAACGTCGTGCCAGACGACGATCTCGGCGACGTTATCCTGAAAGCGATAAAGCAAAACAGGCTTGAAATCCTGGACGGGGACATCCTTGTCGTCGCGCACAAGATAGTGTCAAAGGCGGAGGGGCGCATCGTGAGCCTTGCCGGCGTAAAGCCTTCGCCAAAAGCGATCAGGATGGCAAAGGAACACGGCAAGGACCCGCGCATTATGGAATTGATATTGAAAGAGTCTGTGCAGATCCTGCGGGCTAAAAACGGCATTGTCGTGTCGGAAACAAAGGGCGGCCTTGTGTGCGCAAACGCCGGAGTAGACCAGAGCAACGTTGAAGGCGACGCGGCGCTGCTCCTGCCAGTCGATCCCGACAGGTCCGCAAGCAGGCTCTGTGACGCGGTAAAGAAAAAAACAGGAAAAGAAATCGCAGTCGTCATCATGGACACTTTTGGCAGGCCGTTCCGGGAGGGTCAGGTAAACGTCGCGATTGGAGTCGCCGGCATGAGCCCTATCAAAAGCTACATTGGGTCGCGTGACATGTACGGCAGGAAGCTGAGGGTGAGCGAGATCGCAGTCGCGGACGAAATAGCGTCTGCTGCCGAGCTCGTCATGGGCAAGTCTGAAGGCACGCCGGCTGCGATAATGCGCGGGTACAAATATGAAAAAGCGGCAAAATCTTCTGCCAAATTATTGCAGAGATCAAGGAAGCAGGACCTTTTCCGGTAGCAACTGTAACATTTAATATCACGATCCTGCAATTTTACCATATTCCTTGAGCGCCTCGCCTACAAAGTCGATTGACGTGAGGGGGCTTTACTGCCCGGAGCCGGTATTCCGCACGAAGATGGAGATCGAGCGGCTAAAGATAGGCGACACTCTCAAGGTGGTCGCTGACGACCCAGAGTCGGAAGAGGACATTTCAAGGTGGGTGAACCGCAACGGGCACCAGCTCTTGTCGCTGAACAAGCCCGGCAAGGATCTCGAATTCGTGATAAAGAAGGCGAAATAAATGACAGCAGTCGCAAGTCCGGATGTCGTCGAACGTATCGGGCAGACGCCGCTGCTGGAACTGAAATCGTTTTCGAGCAAGAATGTAAAGTTTTTCGCAAAGTTAGAATGGCACAACCCGTTTGGCTCTGTCAAGGACAGGGCCGCGTACTGGATGATAAAGGACGCAGAAAAGAGGGGCATCCTGAAAAAGGACAAGAGCATAATCATCGAGCCGACGTCCGGCAACACCGGCATTGCGCTGACCGGCATCGCGTCGGCGCTTGGCTACAGGGTGGAGATCGTGATCCCGGAAAAGGTGAGCGAGGAGACAAAGGACATCCTGCGCCGCCTGGGGGCGACGCTGCATGAAACGTCAGACGACCTGTGCCCCCGCGTAGGCGCCGGCACAGACCAGAGCATCGCGCTTGCAAAGGCGATCTCAAAGCCCCGCCCTGACATTTACTACATGCCGAACCAGTACGAGAATGACGCCAATTTCCTTGCCCACTATGAAAGCACCGGGCCGGAGATCTGGAAGCAGACAAACGGCGCAGTCACGCATTTCCTGACGGGCTGCGGGACCGGAGGCACCATAACCGGCACCGCGGCGTTCCTGAAGGAAAAGAACAAGGGCGTCCACGTTATCGCGGTGCAGGCGCAAAAGAACCACCTCTTGCAGGGGCTGCGCAACTTTGAAGAGTCGTCAATGCCGGACCTGTTCAAGCGCCGGGAGAAGGTAGTCGACGAATGGATGACTGCCACTAACAAGGACTCGTTTGACGCCGTGAGGCAGCTGGTGGAAAAGGAAGGCATGCTGGTCGGCCCGTCGTCCGGGTCGGTAATGACTTCGATGCTAAAGGCGGGGCAGAATGTTGATCGCGGAGTGGTTGTCGGCATTTTCGCCGACGACGGGAGGAAGTTCAGGAGCCTCTACACAAAAGAAAACATCCTGAGCGAGCAAGAATACGATAAGGCTCTGAAGAACGCCAAGCATATGTCAAAACTCGCATACAGCCTGAACTGACTTTTTTTGTAGAAAAAATTATTTCTTGATGTGCCTTTCGGAAAGCCATCTTTCGACATCGATCGCGGCCATGCAGCCAAAGCCTGCCGCAGTAACGGCCTGCCTGTATCTGTGATCATGCACATCGCCGGCTGCAAACACTCCCTCGACGCTCGTCCTAGTGTGGTCCTTTAGCCGGACGTAGCCCTTGTCGTCAAGCTCAAGCTGCCCCTTAAAGATCGCCGTGTTGGGCTCGTGCCCGATCGCCACGAACAGGCCGCCCGCGTTGAGCGTCGTCTCCTTGCCGCTGGCGATGTTCTTTACCATCACGGTCGCAACTTTCTTGTCGCCCTTGATGTCGGAAACGACGTTGTTCCACACAAACTCGATCTTGGGGTTCTCCAGCGCCTTTTCCTGCAGGATCTTGCTTGCGCGGAGAGTATCGCGCCTGTGCACCAGCTTGACCGATTTGCCAAATTTCGTGAGGAACGTTGCTTCTTCAATCGCGGTGTCCCCTCCTCCGACCACCACAATGTCCTCGCCCTTGAAGAACGGGCCGTCGCATGTGGCGCAGTACGACACTCCCCTTCCGCTGAACTGCTGCTCTGACGGGATGCCGAGCTTTCTCGGCGAGGCACCGGTGCACACAATGACAGACTCGGCAGTATAGGTTTCAGAATGCGTGGTAATCGTGAACGGCCTTTTCTTGAAGTTGACCTTGATGACTTCGTCATCGACGACCGTTCCGCCAAAGCGCTCTGACTGCTGGCGCATGTTCATCATGAGCTCGGGGCCAAATATGCCGCTTGGGAATCCCGGATAGTTTTCAACCTCGCTCGTGGTCATGAGCTGGCCGCCAGGCAGCGTGCCGGAAATGATCAGCGTGGACAGCTTTGCCCTTGACGCGTAGACTCCTGCGGTGTACCCTGCCGGGCCGGAGCCGATTATCAAAACGTCGTAATGCTTTTGTTTGCCAGACTCGCCTTCGGACAAGTACAGGTTCACATTTCCATGACCTCTTAATAATCCGTTCGGAACCGCTTCAAACATGAAAATCACGCATGAATTGGAAGGAAATTGCGCCCGATGCCCAAGAATTCGGCCTGCCGGGCACTGCCGCTGAAAACTTCAGCGCCGGCCTGCTTTCTTGTTAAATTTATTGGCCATCTGCCTGTGGCGGCCGCATAATCTCCCCTTCTCGGCCATGTGCATCAATTCTTCCTGCCAGTGGGCGTTGTAGAGCCGGCAGTTCCTGTCGTCGCAAAAGGGCTCGCCGTCCGCGACAAAAAAGAACAGCGCCTGCAGCGCATAGGCACTGCCAGCCGCCGTCATGTCGTTGCCATAGTCGATGAACCTGCCGGCGAATGTTTTCTTCAGGCTGCTGATATCGGCCATGCCTCCAAACTGCGCAAGGTAGAACTCTTTTGGCTTTGCCGGCGCTTCCACAATGCCCGCCGTTGAAATTATCGAAGGCGTGCCGCAGACGACTGCGCGGCCGTGGTAGCGCCAGTCGTCCTCGCTGAAGGTGCAGGTCAAAAGGCCGGTGAATATGATGTGCACGTGGCCGCTCTCTGTGGCAGGAATCGTTTCTGCAAAAATCCGCTGCAGCCAAAAGCCGTCGTAGAGCGGCGTCATGCCGTCTGTCTGTCTTGGCTGCTTTTCAAACGGCTGCCTGGTGTCTGATATTCTCGCATGTTCGATCCTGCCGCCGTATTCAAAGGGAGGCCTGACGTCCACTTTGCGGCCTGGAAAAACCCTGGCAATCTCTCTGGCTATTGCCCTGGCGTTTATCGAGGCGTCTGAATAGATGTGGATAGAGTGGAAATCCAACAAGGAAAAAGGAAAAGAGTA
>DASTTF010000014.1:0-9666 GCA_035760305.1 Nitrososphaera sp. | reverse complement strand
CTCTCAACATCGACGCCGTCTCACATGTACAGGACCCGCACTTGCGGCGTCCTGCTTCTCAATATGAGGTCGCGGATAGAACGACCGTGGCAAACGAATTTTACCCTCCACGGTTATAACACTGAATCCACAAAGGAATGCAGTTTCGTTGCTCGACCCGATCACCACAATAGTAATTCTCATTGGAGTTGGCCTTGGGGCCGGAACTCTGGGTTCGATGCTCGGCGTGGGCGGCGGCATCATAATGGTGCCGGCTCTGACGTTCCTGGGCCTTCCGCCCGTGCAGGCGACGAGCACCAGCCTCATCGCGGTTGCCTCGACCAGCGTGTCGTCGACGGTAGAGTATTCTAGGCAAAAGAGGATCGACTACCGCCTCGGGCTGGAAATGGCCGCCTTTGCTATACCGGGGGCGGTTCTGGGCGCAATCCTGTCTGACTATTTGTCGGCAGGGTCGTTCAGCCTGTACTTTGGGATACTGCTGATACTCACCGGAGTCTACATACTGTACAAGAACTCGATCCTGAAAGACGCGGCGGCCAAAAAGCGCTCGATGTCGCTGCGCATGGCAGTGTTTGCTGCGACCTTTGGCGCCGGCATCATATCAAGCCTGTTCGGCGTGGGCGGCGGCGTAATATTCGTACCTGCCATGCTGCTCGTGCTTGGCCTGACGATGCAGCGCGCCGCGCCGACGTCGCAGCTGATATTGATGATGACGTCTGTCGCCGGCGTGCTAATGCACGCGTTCCTGCTCCATCCAGACTATTTGCAGGCGCTTGCGCTGTCGGCAGGCGCGTTTGCCGGTGCCCAGATAGGGGCAAGACTGTCGCGCACCGCAAAGGACGTATTGCTCCAACGGCTATTTGGACTGGTGTTGATAGCGGTGGCAGCAAAATTCATCTTTGACTGGATCGCCTCAAGGTAGCTAGGCGAGAGCGTCGCGCACCACCTTCCTTTTGACCTTTTGCAGCGCCTTTTCAAAATGGGCCTTGGTTATCTTTAGCTCGCCCTTGCCGCCGGCCGCTATCTGATCCTTGATGCCGGCCATCGCGGCCGTGTTGACCACCGCGGCAATGTCCGCGCCTGTCATGCCGCCTGTCATTTCGACCAGCTTGTCGATGTCCACCGAATGGTCAAGCGGTTTTTTCGCCGCGTGGATTTTCAATATCTCCTTCCTTGCCTGCGCGTCCGGCGGCGGCACTTCAAGTATCCGGTCAAACCTCCCGGGACGGAGCAGTGCTTCGTCAATGATGTCCGGCCTGTTTGTCGCGCCAATGACGACCACGCCTTTCAGGTCCTCCAGGCCGTCCATCTCTGTCAACATCTGGCTGATCACACGCTCTGTCACGTGCGCGTCGCCCCCAGAGCCCCTCCGGGGCGCGACCGCGTCCAGCTCGTCAAAGAACACGACACAAGGCGCCGCCTGCCTTGCCTTCCTGAACACTTCGCGCACGGCCTTTTCAGACTCGCCCACCCACTTGCTCAGGAGCTCCGGCCCCTTGACGCTGATGAAATTTGCTTCAGAAGTGGCTGCGACGGCCTTGGCTATCATGGTCTTGCCGGTCCCCGGCGGTCCGTAGAGGAGTATGCCCTTTGGCGGCCTGACGTCTGCCTGGTCGAACATCTCGGCGTGCTTTAGCGGCCACTCTATCGCCTCTGCCAGCTCCTCCTTTACTTCCTGCAGGCCACCGATGTCCTCCCACCCCACGCTTGGCCTCTGAATCTGGACTTCGCGCATCGCAGACGGCTGCACGTCCCTGAGCGCGTTTTCAAAGTCTTTATCCGTTATCTTGATCCTGTTGAGCACTTCGGCCGGGATCTTGGTTTCTTCAAGGTTGATTTCCGGCAGCATCCGCCGGACCGACAGCATCGCCGCCTCCTTGCTCAACGCCTCTAGGTCGGCGCCGACAAAGCCGTGGGTGACCCTTGCTATCGCTTCGAGGTTGACGTCGTCTGTCAGCGGCATGCCGCGTGTGTGTATCTGGAGTATTTCAAGCCGGCCCTTTTCGTCAGGGATGCCAATCTCTATCTCTCTGTCAAACCTCCCCGGCCTCCTCAACGCGGGGTCGATTGCGTTTGGCCTGTTTGTCGCGCCAATGACCACCAGCTTGCCCCTTGACTGTATGCCGTCCATGAGGGCGAGCAGCTGCGAAACGATCCTCTTTTCGACGTCGCCGGATACTTCTTCGCGCTTTGGCGCTACAGAGTCGAGCTCGTCTATGAATATGATTGATGGCGCGGTTTCCTGCGCCTGCCTGAACACTTCGCGCAGGCGCTCCTCGCTTTCGCCGTAGAACTTGCTCATTATCTCAGGGCCGCTTATCGAATAAAAGCTGGCGTTGGTCTCGTTCGCGACCGCCTTTGCGAGTAATGTCTTGCCGGTGCCCGGCGGGCCGAACAACAGCACCCCTTTCGGGGCCTCGATCCCGATACGCTCGAATATCTCCGGGTGCCTCAGCGGGAGCTCTATCATTTCGCGCACCTTTTGCACTTCGTTGCGCAGGCCGCCGATGTCCTCGTAGCTTATCCTCGACGCGCCCATTGCCGACTGGGCTGTCTCGATGACAAATTCGGTGCCAATGTCGACCACCACAGCGTCAGAGGGCGTAGTGCCGGTGATGATAAAGCCTATTTTTTTTCCCATGATGTTGATGGGCACTTCGTCGCCTTTTACGACCACCATTCCAGCGAGTAGCTCGGGCAGGTACTCTTCAAGGCCGACGATGTTGAGCTCTTCAGTCGGGGCCAAGGTCACCTGCTCTGCGCTCCTCGGAGCCACCTTCCTTATCCTGACCTTGTCGTCAATCCCGACTCCGATGTTGTTCCTGATATAGCCGTCGATCCTGATCATGCCCTTGCCGCGGTCTTCCGGCTGGCTCGACCAGAGGAGAGCGTGACTCTTCTTTTTGCCTGCAATTTCGATGGCATCCCCGGTCGTAAGACCCATTTCCTCCATCACCAATGGGTCAACAAGCGCGATCCCCCTCCCGACAAACTTGGGGCGCGTCTCGGCTACTTTGAGCGTGGCACTCATGCTTTGCCTCATAAGATAAATGCCGACAAATTATTTGACTATTCCAGCATCTTGCTTCTTTTTCGATTCCACGCGCTTTAACTTGCCGACCGGCGCACCGTAAACATATTCGCTCTTCTTTTTGCCGCACCTTTTCGTAAAGCCTTTCTCGGCTTTCCTTTCTGACTCTTTTTTCCATAGATGCGCTTTCGGCTCTTGCTTTTGGCAGCCATACATGCAATTATTCAAAATAATTTTTATGGGTTATACTACTTTCTTGCTTCGTCGACGTAGAATATTGCTTCATTTCTCCTGAGCGCGGTGCCGGCGGCAAGGTTGAGTATCGAGCTGTGCAGCCTCGATGCGTCCGGCTCTGCTCCTTCGCTGTTGCCGGCAAGCACCAGGTGCAGTTTCATGCCAGAGCCAAGCACGTCGCCAAGCTCCTGGTTCACCGTTGCAGTGTATGGCCGCAGCGCACCCCGAAATACGTCCGCCCTCGCCCTCAGCACGCCAGAGATCTTTTTGCCGACCGGCGCGTCAGGCCCAATGATGACGACCGTGCCATGGGAATCTTTGTATTTTGCAGGCTCTTCAAGTGCGCCCTGCGGAGCCATCGCGTTCACCGCTTCCTTTGTGATCAGGCCCGGCGTATAGATGAAATTGTCAACCAGCGCGTCCCACTGCTTCCTTGAAAGCGAGTTGAGCGCGGCGTTATAGTCGTAATCGCCGGTGAAATGGATTACAGAATCTATTTTTCCAAATTTTGTCCTCGCGGTGTTGAATATGCGCCTTACGCTTTCTTCATCCAACATATTGATGGAATGGCTGTGGAACTCACTGTACTCCTGCATGTCGCCCTGGTTGTTTGCAAGGACTATTACCTGCTTTGCCCCTGCGCCCTGGGCAAGTTTTGCGACCTGTCTGACCCTCTCAATGTCCTTCTTGGCAGACGAACTCGTCGTGATGACTATGACCTTGTCCTTCAGGTCGGGCTGCGCCGGGCCGTCGACTGCCGTCCCGACTATTGGCTTTACAGGGTAGAACACGCGGTCGTTTGGGATGACCCTGCCGTTGATGAGCTTGCTTATCCTTTCGTCACACAGGTTCATGACCATCTCTGCAACGTCTTCCTGCGTCAGGAACTCGCCGTCCACTATCATCTTTCTGGTGTTGTTCTGTATCTTTTCGGCGATTTCCTGCATCTTGGCCAGCGCGCCCGCGACGATCTCTGAAAGTTTCTTGACGTTTTCTTCAGATTCCTGACCGCGGGCCTTTGCGATTTCAACCGCGACCTGCCTGCAGCCTTTTGCGACTACGTCGTCAGGCTCGCCCAGCAGCGGGAGCGCGCCGGCGGTGACCTTCTCGACCTCGACGGAGCTGAGGCCGGGGTATCCTCCCACTCTCAGGAATTCTGCGGCCGCCTTTGGGTAGACCGTCTTGTAGATCCTGTCAGAGTGGACAGGCCCGGGGTTTGTGGAAATCGAGCGTATGTTCCGCTCTGCCAGCTCCCACGCAAGCGCCTCCGCAAGGCGGTTCTTGGCGCCCTGTGCCGCAGTGTATGGAGTCCTGAACCTGTACGGCCTCTGCTCGTAGCGGTTCTCCTCGGTGAAAAACGTCGCAATCGTGATTATCTTGCCCCCTTTTTCCATAGCTCCAAGGCCGCTGGCAGAGGTCCAGAATGTGCCTGTCAGGTGGATGGCTACTGCATCGCGGAACTCTTTGACGCTTGCGTTTGTAAAAGTCTTGACTGGCCCGGAGACGCCGGCGTTGTTGACAATGACATCGACCCTGCCAAACTGCTTTTTCAGGCTTGCAAACATTGTGTTGATGCCTGCTTCGTCAGCGACGTCGACTCCGGGGAAAACCGCGACCTTGCCGGAGGATCCTGCGGAAGCGATTATCCCGTTTAGTATGCTTGCCGTCTGGTCAAGGGGCTCCTTCCTCCTGCCCATGATGACAATGTTGGCGCCGGCTTCGGCAAACTTTTTTGCTATCGCCTGCCCTATCCCTGTCCCGCTGCCGGTAATGACGACGGTTTTACCGCTAAATTTTAAGCCAGACTTGAGAGACTGCTTTTCCACAAAGTTGCCACTTTTCCACGACTATTAAAGTTAACTTCATCACGGACAATAGTCATGAACAGCGTTGCGGAAAAGTCAGGACAGGTCGCCAATGGCGCGCAGCCTTGTCTTGATGTGTCCCGCTATCCTATCAGCGATTTCCAGCATCGTCTGGTTGAACCCAAAGGCGTCTTCGTGGACCCACTTGCCATGGATCCTGATGTGGTCGTCCAGTGGGTCTACCCTGATTTCGCCTTCGCGCAGCATGACTTCTTTCAGCATCTCGGTCAGCTTTGTGTCTGCCTGCAGGGACTCGGCAAACTTGCCGGCGCTGGTCCACCTGACTGCGACTACGCGCTTGCCGCCAAAGCGGCCTTTTGTCACGGGCTCGCACCTTGCAAGAAAGCTGCCGTTTTCCTTACTCCCGCTTTTCAGGACATAGTGCGCCTGGTAATATTGTAAAGAGCCGTAAGGCAATGGGACTGGGTCCTGCTTTGGCATGTTAGTTCCTCTGCAGCACCTGGACAAAGTCGATGTTTTTGCCCCTGACCTCTATCAGCCCCTTGTTCGTCACGAGCCTTGACGACAGTGCAAAGTTGTGGCTGTAGTACGCTTCTTCGCGCTCTAGCTGGTGCGAGCCGTACGGAAGCGCTTCGCAGTCTACTTGTTCTTTCTTCATTTCCTGCGCCAGCTTTTCGTGTGCGGCCATCCTCTTTATTACGATGGGCTCGGGGTCGCCGTGCTCCTCTTCGTATGAATCGGTATGAGAAGAATGATGTGTGTGCTCCACGGCAACTTGTAAAATTGCCGCCCCCAAATAAATTCTACTACTTTAATTTTTTCAAATAGTTCTTTACGCCTGACTTTTCCAGCCTCCTGGCCTTTTTCAGCACGACGGACTCTAGGTCGCGCTTGTACTTTTCGACTTTTTTCGCAATGTCGGTGTGCTTTGTCGCTAGGATCTGGCAGGCAAGAATGCCTGCGTTCTTGGCGCCATTTATTGCCACAGTGGCTACAGGCACTCCGGGCGGCATCTGCCATATCGACAGGAGCGAATCGAGCCCTTCGAGGCTCTTTGTCTTGATCGGTACGCCAATGACCGGCAGTGGAGTCAGCGACGCCACCATGCCCGGCAGGTGGGCAGCCCCTCCAGCCCCTGCAATTATCACCTTGATCCCCTTCCTCTTGGCGCCTGAAGCATAGCCGACCATCCTCTTTGCCGTCCTGTGCGCCGACACTATCGCGATTTCGTTTGGCACGCCAAACAAGTCCAAGACCTCCTTTGCCTCCTTCATTACAGGAAGGTCAGAATCGCTTCCCATTATGATGCCAACAAGAGCTTTTTTCATGCTCCGCCCTCCGTATTGACCAGCTCGACCGCCCTTCTAGCCTTTGCGGCGCGCGCAAGGGCTTCCTTTACGGTCCTGCCAGTGGCAGTGATGTGGCCCAGCTTGCGCCGCGGCTTGCTGGTTTTCTTGCCATATACGTACAGTTTGACGCCCTGCACGCCCAGCAATCGCGTCAGACCCTTTACCGCGTATGGTCCGTTTGAATTTTCGGCGCCCAGTATGTTGACCATGGCTGCCGGCGATAGCAGTTCCGGCCTTGACAGCGGCAGGTCGAGCACTGCGCGCAGGTGCTGCTCAAACTGCGAGACGGAGCACGCCTCGTTCGTATAGTGGCCCGAGTTGTGCGGCCTTGGGGCGACCTCGTTCACCAGCACGTCGCCCTTTTTCGTGACAAACATTTCGATTCCAAATATCCCTGCGCCGTGCAGCACCTCCATAGTCCTTTCTGCCAGCTTTTTCGCCTTTAACTCTGCCTTGCGGCTTATGCGCGCCGGCACTATGGTGGTGTCAAGGATGCTGTTTTTGTGAATGTTTTCGGCCACCGGGAACGACTCTATCTGGCCGGTCGGGTTGCGGGCGACCATTATCGATATTTCTTTCGTGAACGGCACGAATTTTTCCAGCATGCACTCCCTGCCTGCGAAATAGTCAAACGCTTCGTGCACCTTGCTCTTTGAAGCTATCAAAAAGTTGCCCCTGCCGTCGTACGAGTCTTCGCAGGCCTTGAGCATGGTGGGAAAGCCGAATTTTTTGCACAATTCGTGCAGGTGCTCTTCAGAGCGCACAAGTGCAAACTCGGGCACGGCGATCCTGTGTTCCTGCAGGAACGACTTTTGCCTGTGCTTGTTTTGGATTATGCGCAGGGTCTCCGGCGCCGGCCTGACCGGGAACCTCTTTGCTTCAAGCTCTTTTAGAGCCGCGGAATTTGCCAGCTCGATTTCGTAGGTCAGCACGTCGCATTTTTCCGCAAGTTTCATTATCGCGCTTTCGTCCTTAAAGTCGGCCACTATCTGCTCGTCTGCTATTCTTGAAGCCGGGCACCCCTCGGTCGGGTCTAGGACGATGACTTTGAGCGACATGCGCCTTGCCTCATGCGCGATCATTTTGCCCAGCTGGCCCCCGCCGATAATGCCCACGCATATGGGCCTGTCCATGGCAAGGAGGTCGCTGCTAACCATTAACTTGGTATAGCTGGTTCGTAGCGGCGTTAAAAATCTTTCAGATAGATTTTTTATTACATGTAAAGTAGGCATTGCGATGAGGCTCCTTCGCAAGGGCAAGGTCAAGGACATCTATGAGCTTGACGGCGGCGACATACTCTTCCACTTTTCAGACCGCGTTTCCGCCTTTGACGTCAAGATGGCGACGCCGATCCCACACAAGGGCGAGGTGCTCTGCAGGTTCGGCGAGTTCTGGTTCGACGCGCTCCAGACGCCCCACCACATGGTAAAGGTAGTCGACAAGGACAAGATGCAGGTCAGGAGGCTCGAAATGATGCCTGTCGAATGCGTTGTAAGGGGATACTATTACGGCAGCTTTGTCGACCGCTACAGGGAGCGCAAGGATCTGCTGAACTTCGAGCCCGTCCTGGCGTCAAAACTACCGCGGCCCATTTTCGACCCGACAACAAAGTCGGAGGAGCACGACGTGCCGATAGGCAGGGATCAGGCAGTCTCTTCCGGCATGCTGTCTGGCAGGGACTACGACTATCTCGAAAAGACCTCCATATCGCTCTATGAAAGGATGAGCGGGATTGTGGAGCAGGCCGGCTTTATCATCGCAGACGTCAAGTTCGAGTTCGGAAGGAACGAGCAAGGCGACATCGTGCTTGGCGACTCGCTCGGGCCCGACGAGTACCGGCTTTGGCTCAAGACCGACTACCAGCCCGGCAAGGTCCAGGAAAGCTATGATAAGCAACTTTTGCGCGACTGGCTAATCAAGGCGGGATTCAAGGACGAGGTTGACAGGCTCGCCAAGGAGGGCAAAAAGCCCGAATCGCCGCAGGTGAGCCCAGAAGTGGCAAGCGAGCTGAGCCGGCGGTACATCTTGGCGTACGAGCGCATCAGCGGCCGCACGTTATAGCTCAATTTCAAACTCGATTTTGACCGCCTTTGGCCAGCATACACACTCGAGCTGGCCCCATGTTCGGGCATCGGGCGCTGCAGGGCAGGCGTTTGCAACAGCTGTCAGATTGTTATTATGTTTATCATACTGGTCTAGGTATTGGCTTAACACTGTAATTGAAATAGGTATTATCAGACGTGCGCTGTAACAACATTACGATAGTTATAACATTTAACAACTAGGGCAAAACTAACTGATACCTGCCCTTTACAATGCAAATCCAGTTTCAACATCATAATGGCCGAAACCCTGTTCCAGAAGGAAGTCAAGATAAAAAGAGTGACCACGCTTGGATACCCTGCAGCGCAGGCGCTAAACGATCCTGTCAGGATAAAAATCCTTGAAATCCTGAGCCACAAGCAAATGTCTGCTGACGAAATCGCCAAGGCGCTTGGCAGCTCGGGCTACAAAAAGGCGACGACCACGATTCGGCACCATCTGGATACCCTGAAGGGCGCCGGCCTGATCGAAGCTACCCGGATGGTCGAGGTGAGAGGCGCGGTGATGAAGTATTATGCGCCCACCATCCGCGCGTTCAGCTATGACGCGCCGGACTTGGAAAAGCACGCAAAGCTGGTAGACGACACCGGCACAAAGCTGCTCAAGGTCCTGAAAAGCGTAATTGAAGACAAAAAGTTTGCCGGGGCATTCGCCGGCAAGGACGCCTGCGGCCAGTGCAAGGGCGACCACTACAAGGAATATGTCGCGCTGGAAATATTGAACGCAGCCCTTGCAAAGGCGATGGAAAGAAAAGACTATGGAGAAATGGCTGCTGAAAAGGAGCAGCCTAAAAAGTAAGCTATTCTACGGTAATCCGGAATATCCCCTTTGCGTCCTTGTCCTGCAGCATCCTGACCATGTTTCTAGGCACGTCGGAAGAGGCCCTGTCGCACCTGATTGACATTGTGCGCGGGCAGACAAAGCTCGTCTTGCGTATAACGATGTCGTGAGGGTTTTGCAGGGTGAGCCGCTCGTCTCCCATGCCGTTTATGACGAATGACTCGCTGCCGACCATTATCTCTATTCTTACCATAGAGTCGCTTGACGCCAGCCTGCGCCTTAGAGTCTCGTCAAGGCCGGCGCACGCTTTGTTCGCCCGCACCCCTATGATGCAGTCGCCCCG
>DASTTF010000013.1:0-3703 GCA_035760305.1 Nitrososphaera sp. | reverse complement strand
CATGCACGACAGGACGTAGCCGTTGCGCCGAGCCTTCTGGCACGCCTGGACGATCGTCTTGCAGGTCGCGCCTTTCGTCACTTTTCGAAGCACAACATCGTTCCCGCTTTCGATGCCGATGTAAAACATGTCTAGGCCCGCGGCCCGCATTTCCTTCAGCTCGCCGTCCTTTTTCTGCAGCAGGTTCATCGGCATTGCATAACACGAGATCCGCTCAAGCTCTGAAAACTTTAGGCGCAGGTACTGCAGGATCTGGACCATCTTGTCTTTTGGCAGGTTGATCGCGTCGCCGTCTGCAAGGAAGACCCTCCTTGTGTCAGGGTAGAATTTCGCGGCCATGTCGATCTCGACCTTGATCTCATCCCACGGCCGCTCGGAATACTCTTTTGTCCTATACATGTTGCAGAACGAGCACTTGTTAAAAGAGCAGCCCAAGGTGACTTGGAATATCGTAGAGTTGGCCTCGGAGGGCGGCCGATAAAGCGGGTAATCATAAATTATCTCCATTTTATATCAAGATAGGATACGGGTGCTAATAATTGTTTTATGCGTGATCTGGACCTTGCCGCGGCTGTACTCCCGTGCTCAGTTTTACATACTATGCATTAAGAACTGATTTAGGTAGTGTTTGCAAAGCAAATCAGAAATACAAATTTGGGTCGGTTCGTCGCGAGATCTTCATCGCTTTTGCTCAGTCTGGAGCAGCGAAACTCACCTCATCCCCTGTGTCCTATGACTGGGAACTAACTTAAATCTTGATGCTTGGCGACATCCGGATTCAGAAAAAACCAGCGTACAAGATGCATGGTTTTGCCCTACTAAATCATCCAATAGCTCAGTCATGCTAACCCGTTAAATACCATCCACATTCTGCAGTACCATGACAAGAGTAGAGTACGAAATCGACATTAACGCGCCGGTAGAAAGGGTCTACGAATACTATACAAACCCAAACAACATCAAGGAGGCCTGGCCCCGCGACATGGTCAAAGAATCGGAGACGACCGCAGGAGGCAGCAATACGGGATCAGAGATGCGAGTAAAGGGCGAATATATGGGAAAAGAAGAAGAGATCCGCCTGCAAATAACAGAGCGGGAGCCAAACAGGAGGCTTGTAGCGCGACAGACGCAAGGCCCGTTCCAGAACATGGAATCTATCCAGGAATTCCAAGAAAACGGAAGCACGACGCATGTCAGGCACATCATCAACTTTGAGCTTCCAACCGGCGGCAAGGTGGCCGACGTCATGACCGGCAAGCAAGCGGATGATCGGCTAAGGCAGGGTATGGAGCAGGCAGCCCAGACTGTGAAACAAAAACTGGAAGGCGCAGCGGCGTAACTACCGGCGCTGCAGCCGCTTCATGCTACCTGACATGTCCATCGTAACCGCCGGCGGGTCTGCCAGCGCGATGGTGACCAGAACGTTGTCCAGCTGATCTAGTCTGCATTTGATTATTGTCGTGCCACCTTCTGATTTTACCAGCCTTATTGCGGCCTTTTCCGCTCCAACAGAGCCGAAAAGGTCTGAGCACCGCTTTGCAATAGCGTTGACTGCGTCATTAGCCTGCCCTTCGTGCAGGATTGAGAGATAGCGCCGCTTGACCCGCCTCTTTAGCATCAGGCCGACACCCTCCTCGACAGCCTTGCCTCAAGCCAGCTGTCCATTTCCCGCCAGTGCCTCTCCGGGTCGATGCCGCAGTTCTTTAGTATCGCGTCAAGGCACGGGCCAGAAACCATTTCTTGCATCGATGCTGCCCCGCTTGAAATGATGAACTGACATCTAGACGAATGACAGAACGAATATAGATCTTTGATGTCTTCAAGCCATTTGCCGACGCCGGCGGCATCCATTTTCCTTGCCGGTGCAACCGTCACTTCAAGGCCTGTACCTTTTTTCGCCTTCTTTTTCAGCTTTTCTTTAACCCTGCGGAAATCCCTGATCGTCAGGACGTCTGCAGGCTCGTCCACGTTGTCTGAAACCACCAGGTACGGGTACTTTGTAGGCGACTCCGGCGCCTTTTTCAGCCGGTAAACAACGCCTTCGCGGACCTTGCCGTCAAACGGCGCGCCCACGCGCCCTATTGAAAGCGCCTTTGCCGTCCCTGCGATGTCAAAGTAGCCGCTGACGTGCAGGTCTATTCGGTGGAAGACAAGAGCCCCCTGTAGTTTTCGAGGTTGCCCGAAGGCCTGTACCTTTTGACGGGCTTGAACCTAATCCTTATCGCGTCCGTTTCTGACAGCGACATCTTTCCCTGACATATCCTCTGCTTGTCCAGCCTGAGGTAGAGGTTCCCCTTTTCGTCTGAATATTCGTGGAGCGAGCCGGACAGGCGCTCCCTGTCCGAGCTGTTCAGGTGCGACATGATTTGTAGGGCGAGCTCGCCTGCCTCCCGGCTTGCCAACATGGCCTTGAGCAAGAGTATCTTGTTCTTGTAGTGACCTTCCGACGGGGAAATCGAAAAGCGCTCTGAAGGCACCGCAAGCGTGTCCTGTATGGACTGGAGCACCTTGCCGCCGTCTTCTGTGGCGTGGAGCAGCAGGTCCACCTCGGCGGCGGAAAACCTCAGGTCCCCTTCAGGCATTTGAAAAAGAAAGAGAAATACCGGCTAAAAAGCTATGTTATTGAGCCGGTTGGGCGGCCTCGACGGGCTTGGCCTCTTCGATAGCCCTTGATTCTGGAGTCGAGATCAGCTTTGTCTTTTTGATCCCGATGTGCCGGATCACGGTTATTTTTTTCGCTTCGTTGAGTATCTCGGCTCCGAGCTTGCTGTTGGTCTCCCTTGGCATGCCCTCGCCCTTGCTTCCCGTGACTTCCTGGACAAACTGGTCTACTGCCAGCTGCGGAATCCTTTCGGTCAGGATCTTGTAGGCGACCATCCTGATCTCGTGCTTTTTGGACGAGTTGACCCTCCTCTGGGTGAACGCAATGACTGCGACGCGGAAGGTGTGACCGTCCATAGTAGTGTAGTCGTGTGTGAACGTGATCATAGAGCTTCCCCTGCGGATGAGGCTTCTGAGGAACTCTTTGGCGTATTCGTGACCCTTGAAGATGGTGCTGGCGGTGCCGTCGATGATCCTGTCTATCTGGACATGTATCTTGATCTGGTGCTGGTCCATGCTCTGGTCGGGGTTGCCCTTCATCATGTCGTGCAGCGTGTTTTCAATAGTGCGCCCCTTTGCCTGTTCGACGTCTGTAATTGGAACATAGTTTACGGGCACCTGCGGCTCAAAGCCGGCGGGCTTGTTTACCACTACCCACTGCTTGTCTCGCCACTTGTCGCGGACCCTGCCACCTTTCTTCGCTCCTTTAACCATTAAACTTCTCTCTTTTCTGTCTGAAACATATAATATATACGATGCGTCAATTGCGGGGCTTGATCTCCTTTATCCCCATATAGTCCTGCAACACGTCCGGCACCTGGACGGTGCCCTGCGAAGTCTGGTAGTTCTCCAGTATCGCCACCATGGTACGCTCTGTCGCAACTAGGGTGCTGTTGAGCGTGTGCACAAGGCGAGTTTCTTCATTAGTCCTGTCGCGGAAGCGTATCCCCAGCCTCCGCGCTTGGTAGTCGGCGCAGTTTGAGCAAGAAACGATCTCTCGGTAGGCGTTCTGGCCGGCCATCCAAGCCTCTATGTCATACGTCTTGGTTGAGATCTTGCCCGTTTCGCCGGAGCACAACAACATCACGCGGTGAGGGATGTC
>DASTTF010000012.1:0-20796 GCA_035760305.1 Nitrososphaera sp. | reverse complement strand
TACTCCTTCCCCATAAAGCTCTTCAGGCCGTAGACACCATATTTTTTTGAAACTTTGTTTTCCATGTCTGCGACGAGCGGGTAGGGCATGCCCATCTTTGTCCGGAACTTTTGGTGCGACTCTTCGTCGTCAGGCGACACGCCCACTATCTCGATGCCGGCGTCCTTGAACTTTTTGTAGTCGCGGGAAAACTCGGTCGCCTCCATCGTGCAGCCGGGCGTGAAATCCTTCGGGTAGAAATAGACCGCGACGCTCTTTTTGCCGCGCAATTCCGACAGTTTCATTGACTTGCCACCGCTGTCCCTCATTGTAAAGTCGGGCGCGACGGTGCCCTCGGCAAGCTCGGCCTGCTTTTCTTCCATGGTGGAAAGATGGCGCAGCAGGGATAAAAAACTTATCCAAAGACAAACGTGTAAAAGACAAAGTTGTCAGAGCGGGGGATTATCTCTATTTCGTGCATCTCCGGCTTGTCCGTCCTGACCAGGTTGTGCATGAACGGCCACTGTATGTCCGCGACGCTGGCGTTCCCGTCAAGCCTCGCGTCCCTGCCGAGCTGGTCCTTTGTTAGGTAGTTGCCGTCCAGCTTGATCTCTACCCTGCCGGGCCTGCCATCGGACGTCCCCATTATGCCGTGCACCCGCTTGCCGGCGTTGTAGTTCATTATCACGGCCGGGTTCTGCTCCTTGCCGCCTGGCGCGTACTGGACGCCTTCGCGCTGCCATGCCCACTTACCGCGCAGATACACTACGTTGACGTCGTGGGAGCCGGGGTCGACGACGATATTTGCAGCGTCGGGCTTGAGCGTCTGGTTGTTGCCAAAGCGCCTGAGCCGGGAGTAGCCTACGCAGATCTCCGGAGCCATCCCGTAAAAGTGCATGCCGTAGATGTCAAAGATCTCGTCCTTGGGGTCGTCCTGCTCTTTTTCTTCGGAAGGCTTTTTCCCTGCCTCTTCAAGCAACTCGACTATGATGTCTTCAAAGTCGGTTATGCCGCCATAGCCGGCGTGCTCGTAGCGGATGAAACCATTATGATCGATAAGAACGTGCTTTGGCCAGTACATGTTGCCGTAAGCCTCCCACGTCTTGTTGTTTGTGTCAAACGCGTTTGGGATGTCGACATTGTAGCGCTGGAGGGCGCGCTTTATGTTTGCGTGGTCGGTTGCAAAATGGTACTCGGCGGAATGCGCCTGGACCACCTGCAGGCCGCACTTCTCGTATTTCTGCTGCAGGCGCCTCATGACTGGGATCGTGCGCAGGCAGAAAATGCAGGTATACGTCCAGCAGTCCAGCACCACTACTTTGCCCTTCAGGCCCTTTATCGAAAGCGGGTCAGAGTTTGCCCATCCGGTGATGTCCTTGAACTCGGGGGCCGGGGTCGCCGGGATAACGTCCATTCCAGCATCTTGCGGGGGTAGACAGGATATAACTGTTAGATTTTTATCGACTGTTTTGTTTATTGATCTGGATGACGACTGCCATAGTGACCGGGGGCGGCAGGGGGATAGGGCGGGAGACCGCGATCCTGCTTGCAAAGCGGGGCGTAAACGTCGTAGTGTGCTCCAGGACCCAGAGCGAAATCAACGAAACCGTCAAGGCGATAAAAAAGATCCATCCCGGCGCGCTTGGGATAAAGTGCGACGTCGGCGTCTCCTCGCAGGTCGACAGCCTTGTCAAAAAGACCGTCGAAAAGTTTGGCGGAGTCGACATTCTGGTCAACAACGCCGGCATCATAATCGTCAAAAAGCTGGCGGACACTGCAGAAAAAGAATGGGACGAAACGCTCGGCTCGAACCTGAAAAGCGCGTTCTTGTGCTCCCAGGCAGTCTTGCCCCACATGGCCGGCAGGAATTCCGGCACGATAATCAACGTCAGCTCGATCGCCGGCAAGACCGGCTTTGACAGCTTGGCTGCATACTGCGCCAGCAAGTTTGGCATGATGGGGCTGACCGAGAGCCTCGCTTGGGAAGTTGCCGGCCGCCAGGTGCGGGTTATGGCGATATGCCCCGGCGAAGTCGCGACAAAGATGCAGGAAACCGACCCGGAATACTACCGGGAAAATAGAGACAGGATGCTCAAACCCGAGCAGGTCGCAGCAAAAATCGTGAACATGATATTTGGCAGCAAGTACCGGAACGGCCAGTCCGTCGACATTTAGAATATATGAATCCGCATGCTCTAATCAGTGATGCAAAAGTCAAACATAAAGCATGTGGCTCCGGACCAGTCGATGCTGCAGTACTTTGAAGGTAAGGTGGAGATCAAGAAAATGATAACGGACGCGCTCACAAAGGATTTCGAGACTTTTCTCGTTACTTTTATCGACGGCGCGAGGACGAAACTGCACTACCACGAGACCGACCAGGTGCTCGTTGCCACGGCGGGCAAGGGCATGGTCGTGCTCCAGACCGGAGTAAAGATGGAAAGCGACACTACTGCCAAGGTAAAGATGGACGAAGTGCACTATCTGGAAGAAGGGGACTATGTCTGCGTGCCGGCAGGCAAATGGCACTGGCATGGCGCCGTCAGGGGGAGCGACTTCGCGCACTACCAGATCAAAAAGCCGGGCAAGACAGCATGGCTGGAATAATAAAAGCATACAGATATACACATAATTATGACAATTGAAGCATGAACGTGATGCCTGACGCCAGCGCGATCGACCGGCTCAGATCGCTGATTTCGTCGTCAAGGGGCGCGAGCTATGTCGAGGCGCGCTATCAGGCGAGGCTCACAACCGAAGTCAATTTTGTCAACGGCGAGCTTGAGCGGATAAGGGTGGTGGAGAACGCCGGCTGCGGAATCAGGGTCCTGGTGGACGGCTGCTGGGGCTTTAGCGGCACAAACAACATATCATTGCTGAAAGAGTCGCTCAGCCACGCCGTTTCCGCGGCGCGCGTCCTCGCCAATACAAAAAAGAACAGGGTAAAGGGGCTTGCAGAGTCGAAAATGGCCACCGGCACTTTCCGAACGCCAGCCGATGGCAGCCTGTCAGACGTTGACATTGAGCAGAAGGTGCAGGTTGCAAAAGAGGGGGAAAAGGCGGCGCGGAGCAACAGGATGATAAAGACCGCGTCGTGCACCTACCGGGAGATGCTCGACCACAAGGCGATCGTCAACAGCGACGGCGCCGACGTCGAGATTTACGATTCAAAGCCAGAGTTCAGCGTCGTCGCCATAGCAAAGAGGGGAGGCGAGAGCGCGACCGCCCACGAGGGGGTCGGAGTCACAGGCGGCTGGAACGACCTCTTCAGGAAAAGCCACCTGGAATACGCGGTGATCGCGTCAGAGCGGGCTGCCAAGCTGCTTGACGCAAAGCACGTGAGCGGCAACAAAGCGACCGTGATCCTTGATCCTGCGATGGTCGGGCTCTTGTCGCACGAAGCGATCGGCCACACAGTAGAAGCCGACTTCGTGCTTTCCGGCTCTGTGGTGAAGGACAAGATGGGGCAGCAGGTCGCAAGCGAGCTGGTCACACTGGTGGACAGCGGCAGGTCTGAAATTATGAACAACGCCGGCGGAACGATTATGGTGGACGACGAAGGGGTGGCCGCGGGAAGGACCGCGATAATCGAAAACGGCATACTGAAATCGTTCCTGCACAACCGCGAGTCTGCGATGGCATTTGGCACCGCTTCAACCGGCAACGCCCGGGCCTTTCTGTACAGCGACGAGCCGCTCATCAGGATGCGCAACACGTTTATCGAGCCGGGGGCGGACAGGCTGGCCGACATGATAAAGGAGACAAAGCACGGCTACGTGGTAAAGGGAGCGAGGAACGGCCAGGCAGACGCCAACGGCGAATTCATGTTCGGCGCAGAGGAAGTCTACCTGGTTGAGAAGGGCGAGGTGAAGGAACTGATGAGGGGCGCGAGCATCTCGGGCAACGCGTTTGACGCGCTGCGGTCAGTCGACATGGTGGGCGACGAGTTCCAGTACGACATTGGCACCGGTTACTGCGGCAAGTACCAGCCGGCCAAGGTGGACGGCGGGGGGCCGTACGTCCGGTGTACGGCAGTCATCGGGGGATTGCAGTAATTGCAGGATCTCCTGCGCTACGCGATAAGGGAGGCCGAGGCCCTCGGGGCAGGCGACGCAGAAGCGTACGCGGCGGCAGGCGCCGAGTCGGAAGTGTTTATCGAGAACAACGATGTCAAGCAGGCAAAGTCGCAAAGCTCGAGCTCGATAGGCGTCAGGGTCCTGGTGAGAGGCTCGATCGGATTCTACGCTGTCAACAGCCTGGCAAAGAGCAAGATAAAGGACGCCGCGTCGATGGCGGTGAAAATCGCGCGGGTGAGCCCGAAAGACAGGCACCACGCGCTCCCCGGCAGGTCAAAGGCAAGGCTGCTCTCCGGCATATACGATAAAAAAGCCGAGTCGTTCGCGGCGTCAGACGCCGCCAGGATGGCCGCAGAGATACTCGAAACCGCAAAGTCGTACGACAAAAGGGTGAGCGTCGACAGCGGCAACTTTAACGCCAGCGTGGGCACGCACGCACTTGCAAACTCTAACGGCGTCGAGCTAGCAGAAAGGGCGAGCGTATTTTCGTGGTCTATAATGGGCATGGCCATCGACGGAAGCGACATCTCTAGCTTTGACTTCCAGCTCGGAGGGTCGCACTCTGTCAGGGGCATTGACGTCCGCGCGGCCGCGACAGAATTTGCAGAGACGGTGGTCAGCTCGCTCGAACCTCGCAGGATCGAGAGCTTCAAGGGCGAGATGCTGCTGACGCCGGCGGCGGTCAATGAAATGATGCAGGAAGCGATCTCACATTCGATCAATTCGGACGCCGTCCAGAAAAAGTCGAGCCACTTTGCCGGCAAGATGGGCAGGCGGGTGGCGTCGGACCTGCTGACCGCCGAGGACGATGCGACAAACGTCGAGGGCCTTGGGGCGTCCAGCTTTGACAGGGAGGGCGTGCCGCACCGCAGAAACGTCGTGATAGAAAAGGGCGTGCTCAAGAAATTCCTCTACAACACGTACACGGCGAGAAAGGCCGGCGTCAGGAGCACGGGCAACGCAAGCGGCTCGACAACTTCGCCGCCTTCAGTGTCGACAACCAACTTTGTTGTCAGGCCGGGAAGGTCAAGCCTCGATACCCTGGTGTCGGAAATGAAAAACGGCATTGTGATCAGCAGGTTTTCCGGCAACGTCAACCCGGTGAACGGCGACTTTTCCGGCGTGGTGAAGGGGGGCAGACTGGTAAAAGGCGGCGCGGTGCAGCACGCAGTCAGGGAAGTGATGGTGGCCGGCAACGTATTTGAAGCGCTGCGCCGGCTCAACGGCGTGTCAAGGGAACGAAAAGTCATTTATGACTCGATACTGCCGTACATGCGGTTTGACGGCATATCGTTCACGGCAGGCTGAGTAGGATGGAAGAAAAATACGACGTTGCAGTTGTAGGGGGCGGGCCGGCTGGGCTGTCGGCCGCGTATTCCGCGGCAAAGGCCGGCGCAAAGGTGATCCTGCTTGAAAAGGACGAAGCGATCGCGCACAGCGTCAGGACAAGCGGCGTGACCTGGATTTCAGAGATGGAGAGGCTCGGCATCCCGAGCAAGTATTACAACCCGGTGCAGAACTACCGCTTTGTGTCGCCTTCAAACGACATCCTGATTTCTGGCAGCGCGGCAAAGTCCTGCGTGCTTGACGTGAGGGCCACGTACCAGCACCTCGCCTTCATGGCCGCCGAGGCCGGCGCGGAAATAATGGTAAAGAGCAACGTCATAAACGTCGTCAGGGACGGAAACAGAATTGCCGGTGTAAAGGCCAGCACTCCAAAGGGCGACCTGACTGTCCTGTCCACGCTCGTGATCGACGCAAGCGGCTTTTCTGCTTCTGTCGCGCGCAAGGCCGGCGCGGCGGGCGAGTGGAAGCGGTACGGGGTCGGCGCCGAGTACGAGTGCTACTGCGACAACATCGACAGCGCGACATGGACCCTGATGGTCGGCCAGCAGTATTCCGACGCCGGCTACGCGTGGATATTCCCGCTTTCAAAAAACAGAGTCAGGATCGGGGTCGGGATCGGAAGGCCCGAGTCTAGCGCAGAGCCCCTTGAAAAGTTGCACGACATCATGGGAAAGAGGCTCAAGCCGCTTGACGCGATGGGCAAGATACAGCCGGTGGAATTGCACTACGGCTTTATTCCAAACGAGGGCGTCAGGCGGGACAGCGTAGCAGACGGGCTTGTGATGGTCGGCGACTCTGCCGGCCAGTCAAACCCCCTCGTGCTGGAAGGGATACGCTACGCTATCGAGTTTGGCCGGCTAGCCGGCGACGTTGGGGCAAGGTCGCTTTCTCGCAACGCCAGCAGGGAATCGCTGATGGAATACGAAAAAACATGGAAGGCAAAGGTCGAATCAAAAATTCAGTCTGCGCTCAAAGTCCAGACGCGCTGGCTCGGCCTGAGCGACGAGCAGTGGGACAGGGAGATAGAAATCCTCCGGGACATGACCGCCGACGAATTCCTTGACTTTATCAAGGCCGACTTTACCGCGGGCAAGATGATGAAGCTCGCGCTGCACCACCCGAAGCTGGCGGCGCGTCAGCTGTTTAACATGATATTGAAGAGCTAGTTGAAAGAATTGCAACCTGCTCGTTAGGTTTTTATATCTTCGGAAAACAGCAAGTCATGCCTTGGCTGGAGAAACCGCCGCGGACTTTACTCCAATTCTATACATGCTCGGTTTCGGCCTTTTAGCTTCGGTGCCCGCCCTGATTCTGTCGAGGCTCCTCTCGCCAAGACGCCGGTACAACCCTGTAAAGTTCCTCCCGATGGAGTGCGGCCAGATGCCGACAGGCGAGGGCAGGTCCCATTTCATGATGCAGTACTACGCCTACATCCTGATGTTCGTGGTCTTTGACGTGATGTCCATTTTTCTCTACGCGTGGGGGACCGCGCTTTTCAACATCCCCCGGGCCGCGACGCTTCCCATAATCGGCTTTCTCGGGATAATGTTCGCCGCCATGGGCTACGCGCTCTACCTTGCAGGGAGGAAAGGCATTTGGTGATTTCGCTAACAAGTATTAAATATCTATGCTGCGGAGAAAACAACAAAGAGGAGAGCCGGCATTGAAGGAACTCGTCAGCCCCACAACCTTTAACGTAATGGTGAGCAAGCTCAGCGATGTTCTGGTGAAAGCGCTGGACGCGCCGCTTGGATACGCCATAAACTGGGGAAGAATCTGGTCACTCTGGCCCGTGCACCTTGAAACAGCCTGTTGCAGCGTCGAGTTTGGAGCGGCTTCGGGACCGAGGTACGATGTCGAGAGGTTCGGAATCATCGAAGCGTTCGGCTCGCTGCGCCAGTGCGACTTGATAGTGGTGCAGGGGACGGTGACTAGAAAGATGGCCCCGAGGCTGAGGATGGTCTACGATCAGATGCCGGAGCCAAAGTACGTGATTGCAATGGGTGCCTGCGCCATCACCGGCGGGCTCTACATCGACTCGTACAACGTGCTACCGGGCGTCGACGGGATCGTGCCTGTCGACGTGTACGTACCTGGCTGCCCTCCAAGACCTGAAACGCTGATCCAAGGTACCATGTTGCTGCAGGAAAAGATCAAAAGGTCAAAGATAAAGTAGCATGAGCGCCAACAATGACGAGCCAAAAAATTCTGCCGCCAGCTCGCCGCCAATGCCTGCCGCAAAACCGCCAGCGCCGGCCGCAAAGCCGGCAGCCGCAGCGCAGCCTCCAAAGAAAGAGCCAGAGGCGCCGCCCTTTGAGAAAGGGCTCGTGGAAGAGATAAAGAAAAAGTTTGGCGAATCGATAAAAGTAGTTTTCATAAAACCGCTCAGGATAAAGATAATGGTGGAGCCAAAGGACATTGTCGCAGTCGCGACGTTCCTCCGTGACAGCATGGGATTTGACCACGCCGAGTCTGTAGCCGGCACCGACTATCCAAAGAACAGCCAGATCGAAGTCATCTATCATCTGGGCTCGTACACGCGCGAAGACCTTGCCGCCCACGTCCTTGCGCTAACAACCCGGAGTACCAGGGACGACGCCCGGCTCCCAACGTTAATTAACGTCTACAAAAGTGTGGAATACCACGAGAGGGAGACGTTTGAGATGCTGGGAGTATATTTCGAGGGCCACCCGAGGAACGAACGGTTTCTGCTGCCGGAGGACTGGGCAGACATTCCGCCGCTCAGAAAAGACTTCAGGATAAAGGGTAGATAGCATGACAAGCCTGGAAGACAAGTTTGAGGAATCGAAAAAGCTGGGGCTGCAGATAGCCAAAGAGTCCGAAGAGGATCGGCTCATGACGCTCAGCGTTGGCCCGCAGCACCCCGGCTCCGGGCACTTCCGTTTCATAATCAAAATCGACGGCGACTATATCGTCTACTGCGACCCTGACCCCGGGTACGTGCATCGCGGGGAGGAAAAGATGTGCGAATACCGGAACGTCATCCAGAACATCCCGCACCTGGAGAGGCCGGTAATTCATGATTCTAACAACATCACCTATTCTTACAGCCTTGCAGTCGAAGAGCTGGTGGGGATCGAAGTCCCACGGCGCGCCCAGTACATCAGGGCGCTTGCGTCAGAGCTGAACCGCCAGGTCTACACGCTCTACTGGCTTGCGATCTATGGTATATTCCTCGGGCACTCTACGATGTTCATGTGGCCCACGGGCGATCGGGAGCTGCTGATCGACCTGCTTGAAGCGCTCACGGGCGCAAGGGTGACGCATGCCTACAACATACCCGGGGGCGTGAGAAACGACATGCCTGACGGCTTTAAGGACCGGTGCCTGCGCCAGGTGAGGTACCTCCAGAAGCGCTTCAAGGAGTACGAGGACATTTTCTACAACATGCCGCTCTTCAGGCAGAGGACGGAGGGCGTCGCGGTGCTGTCAAAGGAAGACGCCATAAAGCTCGGCGTGACGGGCTCTGTCGTGCGCGCGTCGGGCGTCCCCTACGACATACGCAAGGCCGAGCCGTACGACATTTACAGCGAGCTCGATTTCAAGGTCCAGTACATGAAGACGGGCGACTGCTTTGCAAGGTCGTACGTCCCGTTCCTCGACATGAAAGAGTCGTGCCACATTATCGAGCAGTTGCTCGACAAGATGCCCCAGTCCGGCGAAGTACGCGCCAAGCTGCAGCCGAACCCCAAGGGGCCGCCGGGCGAGGCATACAGGCGGGTCGAGTCGGGCAGGGGCGCGCTTGGTTACTACGTCGTGAGCGACGGCACGCCCAAGCCCTACCGGGTAAAGATCTCGGTGGGCTCATTCCGCAACATGCTCGCCCTGCCATACCTGCTCGTGGGGCAAAAGATGGCAGACATGCCCGCAACGTACTGGTCGCTCAACTACTGGCCCGTGGAGGCTGACAGGTAGATGGCGACGTACCCGCAGAACTTCCGCTTTGGCGAATTCGTCGGCAGCCTGATCTGGCTCATATTCTGGGTAATCATCATTGTCGCGCTCGTAGGGCTCCCGCTCGTCTTTATCGTGCTGTTCTACGTGCCGCTCCCGCAGGTTGGAGACGAGGTCCTGACGCCGTACCTCTTTTTGACGTCCATACTGTACCCGCAGAGCGCCATCCCCGTGATCAAGACGCTGATGGAGGGTGACATGTTCCGGGTGGCGCTGTTCCCCGGCTTTACCTATGCAGCGCTGATAGCCGCGGTAACGATCTTTGTCGAGCGCAAGTTCCTCGCCAAGATGCAGCTCCGCGTCGGCCCGCTCTACGCCGGCAAGATAGAGGGCATACTGCAGCTGATAGCCGACGGCCTGAAGCTGATATCGAAGGAAATCATTGTGCCTTCCGGCGCCGACAAGTTCATGTTCTGGGCGGCGCCAATAGCGTTCGTCTCGACCGCGGCGGCGGTAGTCGCCCTCATACCGGCGGCCCCCGGATACGTCGTGGCAGACGTCGACGTCGGCCTCCTGGCGGTCTTTGCGATCCTCGGGTTCTTCCCGATCATTGCGCTCCTCTTCTCGTGGGCGAGCAATAGCAAGTACCCCTTCATCGGAGGCATACGCGCTCTGCACCAGTTGATAGCCTTTGAAATCCCCTTCATCCTCTCGGCGCTCTCTGTGGTCATTCTGTCCGGCACGCTCAACCTGACCGGAATCGTCGACTCTCAGCTCCAGTCGTACTGGTTCATCTTTTTCCTCCCGATAAGCGCCTTTGTGTTCTACATTTCGTCCCTTGCAGAGCTGGAAAGAATCCCATTCGACCTGCCGGAGGCAGAGTCCGAGATCGTCGCCGGCTGGCTCACAGAGACGTCCGGCATGATATACGGCCTGATCCAGCTCGGGTCGTACGTAAAGACGTACGCGCTGGCCGCGCTGTTTGTCATCCTGTTCCTCGGCGGCTGGGCGGGCCCGATGGTGTTCCCGGCAGAGATCCACGCCCCGATAGTTGACATCAGCCCGATCTACGACCAGCAAGCCGCAAATGGAACCCTGTGGTTCACCCTAAAGACGTTTGGCGTGATCATGCTCATGCTCCTGCCGAGAGGCATCAGCCCCAGGATCAGGATAGACATTCTGCTCCACACCGGCTGGTACAAGATGATCGTGCTTGCGTTCATCAACATGTTTGTCGCCCTTGCACTAATATATGGCGGAATACTTGGTCCGGGAGGTCTGCTAGTTAGATGACATCCGCGGGCGGTTTTATCAAGGCTATCGAGTCGGGCACGAAGCACCTTGTCATCCGGCGCTTCACTTTCCGCTACCCCGAGCAGAAGCTAAAGTTCGTGGGCGACGGCTACCAGTTCGACCCAAAGAAGGGCGTAGGCATCGCCGGCTACCGGGGCAGGCACATCCTGTTCCACGACAAGTGCACCGGCTGCCAGCTCTGCGCGATAGCGTGCGAAGGCATCGCAGAGGCCATCGGCATGGTCAAGGTCGACGAGTCGTGGAAGCACAACAAGAAGGCCATCATGCCACAGATCGACTTTGGCAAGTGCGTGTTCTGCGGGCTGTGCGTCGACGCCTGCCCATTCTACGCACTTTTCATGACAAACGACTACGAGCTGTCAGCGTTCACGAAGGAGCACCTGATCTACACGCCGGCCCAGCTTGCGATCAAGCCAAAGTACCAAGGCGACGTTGAAATCATAATAGATGACAGGGGGGCCACGCATGGCTGACCCGATCTTTATAGCAGTAGCGGTCCTCACCGTCGGCACGGCCATAATCGCGCTTGAAGCGCGCGAGCTCATCTACGGCGCGGTGGCGCTCGCAGTCTCGATGCTCGGGATCGCCGGCTTTTTCCTGCTGCTGGACGCGCCGTTCGTGGCAATGTTCCAGATCCTAGTCTACGTCGGCGCGGTGGCGGTGCTCATCATATTCACGGTCATGCTGGTGAGGACCCAGGCCCTTTTCACAACAAAGGAGGACAAGAAGAGGAAGGGCGCCGGCATCGCGCTGATGCTCATCATCATGGCGAGCTTTGGGGCGCTGCTTCTTGCGTCCGGGCTCAACGGCCAGTTCGGGACATTTGGAGATCCGGCGACGGTGGACTTTACCGAGATCGGCGAGCTGATGCTGACGTACTATGCGCCGGCGCTGATCATACTGGGGCTGACCCTTGCGGGGTCGGTGATTGCGGCGCTAGCGCTTGCGCGCAGAGAGGATGTGGAGCAACAACATGGCAGAGCTGATTGATTTCCTCGTCGTGTCGGTAGCGCTGACCGCGATCGGCATCTACGGGCTCGTAGTAAAGCGCAACGCGATCAGGATGCTCTTTTCGATAGAAATCATTGCCAACGCCGCAAACCTGACGCTGGTGGCCTTTTCCAGAGGGCTGCCAAACGCACAGGGACAGACCTTTGCGCTCTTTTCAATAGCCATTGCGGCTGCCGAAGTGGCGGTGGGGCTCGGCCTCATCATCGTGGCGTACAGGCTGTACAAGGAGATTGACGTGGCAGAATTCAGGAGCATGCGGGGTTAGAAAATCAAAAATGGCAGAGTCATATTTCCTGTTGGCAGCGACCTTTATACCGCTTCTCCTTGCGCCAGTCGCCTATGGCATTGGCAGAAAGACAGGCGTAAACGCCGCGACCTGGTTCACCTTTGGAGCGCTTGCAGTGTCAACAGGCCTTCTAGCAGTCCCCGCGCTTGGGATCTACAACGGCACGCAGGAGGTGTACACCGAGAGTTACGTATGGGGCCAGTTTGGCAACTTTGGCCTCAGGCTCGACGGCCTGAGCCTGCCGTTTGCGCTGATAATCTACATACTCTGCACCGTGCTTGTGCTCTACTCAAAGCCCTACATGGTCCACAAGGTGTCAGAAGACCTACCGGAGCACAAGGCCGGACACGGCAACGGCACCCCTGCCGGCGGCTCGCACGGCAGCCCGGGCGCTTCCGGCTCGCAGCTGGCGGTTCTTGAAACCGACCAGCGCGTCAAGAACCAGATGGCGCTCTACTTCTCGCTCTACCTTGCGTTCTCGATGGGCATGCTGGGCACGGTCCTGTCGACAAACCTGATCGAGTTCTACGTGTTCTTTGAATTGATGCTCGTTCCGTCGTTCTTCCTAGTCGCGTTCTACGGCTATGGCGCAAGGCGCAGGATCGCCCTGATGTTCTTCTTCTGGACCCACGTGGGCGCAGTAGTCCTGCTGCTGGGCCTCCTGGCGATGGGGTTCTTTGCGGGCGGCTTTGACTTTGACACGATAAAGGCGAACGCGGCCAACATCCCCGCGCAGTGGCTCCCGCTGATAGTGTTCGCGCTGGTGATCGGCCTCGGAGTAAAGCTCGCCGCGTTCCTGCTCCACATCTGGCTTCCGTACGCCCACGCGGAGGCCCCGACCCCCGTGTCGGCCCTGCTGTCGCCGGCCATGATCGGGATCGGCGCGTACGGCCTCCTGCGGCTCTGGATGGAATTATTGACAGGCAGCTACGAGCAGTACAGCCTGTACATCAGCATGTGGGGCCTCTCCACCATGGTGTACGGCGGCGCTATGGCCCTGATGCAGGACGACATCAAGAGGCTCCTCGCTTACTCTAGCATCAGCCAGATGGGCTACATACTGTTTGGGCTCGGCTCTGAAAGCATACTCGGCATCACCGGAGGCACGCTGATGTACGTGACCCACGGCCTCGGCAAGGCAATCCTCTTCATGATGGCCGGCTCCATCATCCTGCAGACAGGCACAAGGAGCATGGCAAAGCTCGGCGGGCTCGCCGGCAAGATGCCCTACACCGCGGTGCTCGCAATGATCGGCGCGCTCACGATAATCGGAATACCGCCCACGAGCGGCTTTATGGGCGAGTGGATCCTCTTCAACGGCGTGCTGCAGACCGCGGCCGCGGACATGGACCCGCTGAGGACGACCATGTTCGCGCTGGGCATACTGGCGACAGTGCTCTCGTCTGCCTACATCCTTTGGATGTTCAAGCGTATATTCTTTGGCAAGATCCCGGAGGAGCTCGCGCACGTCAAGGACTCTAACCGCTATATCACGGCCACGATGGGCGTGTTTGCCGCAATGACGCTAGTCATAGGCGTATATCCCGACCTGTTCCTGGCGCCAATAAGCGACTATGTCGGCGGCATGTTTGAAGGCCAAGAAGGGGTGCTGCCGGTTCCCGTTCATGCCGCTACAGACGATAGCGTTACTACCGTTAACCTGGGTGCAGGCAACGTATTCGATCCCAGCAGAGACGAAGGAGAAGGGGGACATTAGATGGCTACAGGCTTTGAAGGGATTGCAATAAACGCGTGGCTCGTGTGGATACTGCCATTTGCCGGCGCTGCCATAATAGCGGCGGTCGCCCGCAAGGGCCACCGCGTCCGCGACTACACCGCCGTAGGCTTTGCGCTTGCCAGCGCGGTCTCGGCCGCAACCCTGATCCCGCTGGCGCTTGAAGGCGCCGAAGTGCACAGCCAGGTGACTTGGATCTCCTCGCTCGGCCTCAAGGCAGGCATACTTGCGGACCCGCTCTCCATAGTCATGGCCAACCTCGTGGCGTGGGTCTCGTTCCTCATCATGGTATACTCGACCGGCTACATGCACGGCGACCGCGACCTTACGCGCTACTGGTTCTTCATGCTCTTCTTCATCGGCTCGATGCAGCTGATCGTCATGTCGGACAACCTGCTCATGGTCTTCTTTGGCTGGGAGGGCGTGGGATTTGCGTCCTACGCGCTGATCGGCTTCTGGTACTATGATCGGAAGAAGGACTTTGTCGGCAGGGAAGGCCACATCGCCGGAGGCATCCCGATGTGGACCTCGCCAACGCACGCCGGCATGAAGGCGTTCCTTATGACCCGCGCAGGCGACACCATGATGCTCGCCGGCATGTTCCTGATATTCATGCACGCCGGCACATTCGGCTTCAAGGAGCTGGTCGCAGACCCGGCGTGGGCGTTTGCCATGTCGGAGGCGAACCTGCTAGTCCCGGCGGCCGTCCTGCTGTTTGGCGGCGCGATAGGCAAGTCCGCCCAGTTCCCGCTCAACGAGTGGCTGCTTGAAGCCATGACCGGCCCCACGGCAGTTTCAGCGCTGATCCACGCCGCGACGATGGTCAAGGCCGGCGTCTTCCTAGTAGCCCGCATCGGGCCGCTCTTCTTTGCACTCGCGACGATAGGCGCCTTTGACGTAGAGGACTTTTTCGAAATAGTCGCTTGGGTCGGCGCGATCACGGCGTTCCTGCTCGCCACGCAGGCGCTGGTAAACCCGGAGATAAAGAAGGTGCTCGCTTACTCGACAGGCTCGCAGATCGGCTACATGATGATGGCTCTTGGCATCGCCGGGCTGTCGCTCAACTTTGTCGACGGCTACACCGCCGGCTTTTTCCACATGATGAGCCACATGATGTTCAAGGCGTCGCTCTTTATGGGCGCCGGCGCGATACTGCACACGGTGGGGTCCCGGTTCATGACCGACATGGGCGGCCTCAAAAAGCCCATGAGAAAGACCTACATCTTTATGCTTCTGGCGAGCCTTTCGCTTGCAGGCGCTCCGCTGTTCACTTCGGGCTTTTGGAGCAAGGACGCCATCTTTGCGGCCGTCCTCGATTCTGGCTATGCGTATTCGTGGCCGCTATTTATCATGGCGGTCGTAGTCGCAGTCATGACCGCGTTCTACACCTTCAGGATGGTGGGAATGGCGTTCTTTGGCAAGAAGAGCAAGCATATTGAAGATATGGAGCAACAGGGACACCACGTGCACGAAGCAGGCCGGAGCATGCTCGTGCCATACGCAATTCTGGCAATCGCGTCGATAGCCATAGGCGTGGTCGGCTTTGTGTTTGAAGCGCAGATCCACCACCTGTTCGCAGGGTACCTCGAAGAGTCGTTTGGCATCCACGGCGAGGAAGAGCACACGGAGGAGGTGACGATCCCCCTTGCGCCGGAAGGCGACAGGACGTGGTTCGGCCTCCACCCGCTTGCAGCGGCCGCGTCGGTGGGCGCGTTCGCGGTGGGCGGCGCCCTTGGCTACCTGTTTTACATTGCTAGGAAGGCAGACCCACAGGTCATATCAAGGAACATCGTTACAAGGGCCATCTGGAAGTTCCTCTACAACAGGTGGTACCTCAACACCGCCCTCTACTGGGGAGGAGTGATAGGTCCGCTGGCAGTGTACCGCTTTGTCTGGAGATACTTTGAAAGCACCATAGTGGACGGCATGAACCCCGCCCTGCAGTACTCGATGACATACATGTCCCGGATAGTAAAGGGCGGGCAGACCGGAATAACGCAGACGTACCTGTTCGTATTTGCAGTGGGCATCATGATAATCGTGATGCTGCTGATGCTATAGGTGCATGAAAAATGGTCGACCTCTTCTCTACTCCAATACTCGTGACGATAATACTGGGCGTGGTAGGCCTCGCCATCCCTGCCATCGACGCCGGCAGGCGCGAAAAGGGTGCGAACCGGAACAAGGTCTACAGCGCGATCGCGTTTGGCGCGCTCGTAGTCGCCATGGGGGTCGTCGTCTTCAGGATATTCACCGGCGAAGTGCTGCCTGCCGTGGCGTTCTCGCAGGAAGTGCTGGTCGACGACATGTTTGGCTCGTTCTTTGCGATCGCGCTACTGCTCGTCTCCCTGATGGTCACGGCGTCGTCGTGGAACTATTACAAGGGCAAGTCAAACCCCGCGGCCTACTATTCGCTCATACTGCTCTCCAGCATCGGCATGGTGATGATCGCCTACTCGACGGACCTCCTTATGCTGTTCGTCGCGTGGGAGCTGATGTCGCTTCCGACATACGCGCTCGCCGGCTTTACAAAGCGCGACCCGATATCGAACGAAGCCGCGATAAAGTATTTCATGTTCGGCGCGCTGGCGTCGGCGCTGATCGTCCTTGCGATAGGCCTGGTCTACGGCATCACGGGCACGACCAACATCGGCGAGTCGATACAGGCGATGGCCAGCCTGGACGCGAGCCTCGTGCCGGTGGGCCTGCTCGCTGTCGCGCTGTTCATCGCCGGCTTTGGCTTCAAGATGGGCCTCGTGCCGTTCCACATGTGGCTGCCGGATGCCTACGAGGGCTCGCCCACCACCATCGGCGCGCTCTTGGCCGCCGGCACAAAGAAGGCCGGCTTTGCCGCCGCGCTCCGCGTAATCGTGCTCGGCATGTTTGCGCTCAACCTTGACTGGACGCTCACGCTCGCCGTGGTCGCCGTGTTCACCATGATACTTGGCAACCTCGGCGCGCTGGTGCAAAAGAGCGTGCCTAGGATCCTGGCATACTCTTCAATCGCGCATGCAGGATACATCATGATGGGAATTTCGCTTGCGCCGTTCTCGGACCAGGCGCTCTCCGGCTCGCTCTTCCACATACTCAACCACGCTGTGATGAAGTCTGCCGCCTTCATTGCGGCCGCGTCGGTGGCAGTCGCGCTCGCCGGCTACAGCCTGGACAAGTACCGCGGCCTCGGCCGGCGCATGCCGATAACCGCCATCGCGCTTTCGATATCGCTCCTTGCGCTTGCAGGCGTGCCCCCACTCAGCGGGTTCTGGAGCAAGCTGGTGATCTTTGGGGCGGGCATCAACTCCGGCCCGCTGGTGGAGTGGGGCCCGTGGCTGGCGATAGCCGGCGTGCTGAACAGCGCGCTCTCGCTCGGCTACTACGCGTGGATAATGAGAAAGATGTACATGGAAGAGGGGCCGGACATGAGCAGGGTGAAGGAGCCGAGGGCGATAGTCGCCGTGCTCGTGTTTGCGATGGTGTTCATGGTGGGCTTTGGCATCTGGCACGCCCCGCTGCTAGACTTTGCGTCGAGGGCGGTGCCAGACCTGACAAACATCGTGCAGGTGTCGATGATGCCCGGCGGCTAGTGCGCGCGTTGCCAGTGTAGCATGTCGAGAAGCAGTTAGTTCTTTTATACTAGAACTGCACCGAAGCGAGGTCCGTCAGGTGCTCCAGGTGGCGCTTGGCCTCGCTGTCTGACGAAATCTTGCGCAGCTCGTTCTTGGCTTTGGCTGCATACGACTGGTAGAGCTTGTCCATCTGGTTGACCAGCTCCTGCGACCTGCCGTTCTTCTTCCTGACCAGCATGTTGAAGAGCCTGTTCTCGTTGTTCCAGTCGATTAAGTCGTCGTGGATCTGGTAAGCAATACCGAGCAGGTTGCCAAACGACGTCATGGCGCGGATCTGGTCGTCGTTGCCTCCGCCGATTATCGCGCCCACCTTTGCGGATGTTTCAAAGAGCGACGCGGTCTTGTACTCCAGCACCTTGATGTAGTCGTCGTCGGTAATGTCCGGCGACTGGTTGAGCCTTATCTCCATCATCTCGCCTTCGCTCATCCTCGTCGCCGCGTTTGACAGCTCGTTGACGATGCGTGCGTCCTTTAGTTTCGACCCGATGTTGAGTATGATGCCGAGCACAAAGTCGGCCGTGAGTATGCTGCTGTTGTAGCCATACTTTACATGAAATGAAGGCTTGCCCCTACGCTGGTTCTCCTCGTCAATGATGTCGTCGTGGATTATCGACTCGGTGTGCAAGAGCTCGATGGCGGAGGCTGCAAGGTACGCGTCAGAATCGGGCTTTATCGAGTTGATGCACTCTGCAGAGAGCAAGAGTATGAGCGGCCTTATGCGCTTGCCGCCGTCGCAGGCGTAGCGCAGGGGCGCGTGGAACTCTGACCAGGAATAGAGATCGAGCTCGCGAACGAGCGCATCTTCGATTCTTGCGAGGTGGTCGGCGAATTGTTCGATTAAAGGATTGGCCTCGATGTTTCTCCTGCTCAAAACCAGCTCTTTTCCTGAGATTACTTCAAACCGTGTCAATATTAATTTAATGTTCTAGAAGGAACAAGTGCTCAGGCCGGGATCTGCTACTTGAAAGGCCTATCTGCAACCAAGACATCTAGCCTAGAAATAATAGCCTTCGGCAAGTGTTTAACTTCATTGTTGGCTTTTAGCGCGGGTCTTGACGCCTTGGTTTAGCCGTATTTTTCATCTTCTTCATCATGCCCTTATGGTCGCCTTTATTTTTTGCATCTTGTTTCTTCGAGTCCCTTGATTCGATTTTATATTTCGCCTTGCTTATGACGTCCCACTTTGCACCACAATCCGGATTGTCACACTGAAAGGCGTGAATCTTTCCAACGCCACATTTAGGACAAAGATCGCCTTCCTGAACCATGATCACAGCTTCATAAGGTCCTTCTTTATTTAAGGTTGGTGCGGCCGAAAGATATGAGAAAGTGCTCCGGCCGGGATTTGAACCCGGGATCTGCGACTTGAAAGGCCACAATGCTTGACCGGACTGTGCAGCCAGTGCTGGCTACTACACCACCGGAGCACTCGCAGAGTTTGTAAGAACCTTCCCATAAAATCCTTTCTTGCTAATTTTTAGCAAGGTTTTTCAATGAGGGAGAAAAGAGATTATGTATGGACATTATCCAGAGGATCGATTCGGAAATTGAAAGGCGCAGCCTGCTAAAGCACTCTTTCTACCAGATGTGGACGGAGGGCAAGCTGACGATCGATCACCTCCAGGGTTATTCGAAGGAGTATTTCCAGCTGGTCAAGGCGGTGCCAAGATTCGTGGAGGGCATCGCAAGGGGGATGGACAACCCTGATGTCGCCGGCAACGCGAAAGAAGAGGCCGAGCACGTCGAGCCTTGGGTGAGGTTCGCAACTGCTCTCGGAGTATCCCGGAGCGACCTTGTCGATTATGACGGCGCAGTAAAGACAAACGCCGCCGTTGAAAAAATGATGGCCCTTTCAAGGACTTCGTTTGAAGAGGCGGTGGCGGCAATGTACGCCTACGAGATGGAGCTGCCAAAGATTAGCAGGAGCAAGATTGAAGGGCTGAAAAAGTTCTACGGGATGGATAGCGAGGACGCGACGAAATATTTCGAGATACACGAAGAGGCAGACGTCCGCCACGCGCAGGTGTGGAGGGAGATGCTGGGCAAGATCCCGGCAGACAGGCAGGAAGCCGCGTTCAATGCTGCAGTCGAGTCGCTGAAGGCGCAGAACATGCTGCTCGACTCGGTGCAGGAAAAGTACGTCGGCATGAACTGCTAGTTCTCCAAAGCTTTATACATACTGCGTCTTTACGTTTTTTCGATTGGGCCCATAGCTCAGCCTGGTAGAGCGACCGGCTCATAACCGGTCGGCCAGGGGTTCAAACCCCCTTGGGCCCACTTTTTTCATTAATAGTGTTCATTAACAATTTTTTTACATGAAGAGGAATGATCGGTTGCTAGTAGCCAAAGGCTCAAAAGGATCTTCAGGCGAAGGAAGGTGAAGAGTATCTGGCATTGTGCTCACAGAAGTCTCCTTATCCTTCTGACAGGACAATTATGCATATCACCGCAGACATTCTCCACAAATAACTGAAATCCTGATAAGGTGCAACCACGTACTGTTTTGTATTGGCCGACACTCTTATCACATGCATATCCAATGAAGAAGGCTTTGCCAAAGAAGTTTACGGCTATCTGTACGTCGAGCTTGAAAAACAGTCGCATTTTGAAGAAGGGAAGAATCTTCAGATATCCTCTCAACGGATAAGATTGCTTCCTGATAGCAACGAAATAGAAATAGATGAAAGTGCTCAAGTGCCAACCGGCATGATAAAATGGATACTGAAACGCTTGCTGAAATCAGATCCAATAAGATTTAAGGACTATGGCGTGATCCGATTTGAGGATTCCTTCACAATAGGCAGGCTGGTAGCCGCGACCGAAATGGGGATATATAGTTGCGACCTTTGTAGTTATTCTACACTTTATCAAGAAGAGCTATATACGCACCGTATCTTGCATGCTGGTTTCGGTCCTTAGGTGTGGGTCGATGGACAAAATGATCTTCTTTACAATCGGCTATGAAGGGCTAGGCATCACGAGGTTCCTCGAAATATTGAAAGAGAACGGCGTCAAAACACTGTTGGATTCAAGGTATAACGCTTTTTCCATGAACCCTGACTTCCGCAAGGAGAAGCTAATTTCTCATTTGCAGGACCATGGAATAAAGTATGAGCATCTGAAAGAGTATGGTATACCAAGCGAAATCCGCAAGGCTGGCAACCCAATAGAATGGTACATTCAAAATGTCAAGCCCAGGATACAACCCCCGGTTCTCGAGCCCTTCGAGCAACCCGTCTGCTTCATGTGCATGGAGAAGGATATCAACAGCTGCCATCGAAAGATAATTCTTGATACCTTGCTGGAACAGGGACTGGGCGGCAGTGACATATACCCACGTGGCAAATGCTGAACAACAATCCCGACGTATCAGATTACTTAATCCTTTGTTGGATTAGGAGGCTTGACAGGATGGGATCTACCCTGCTGCTCATTCCATTCTTCATTGTGCATGCCGGTTCGTGAATCCCTTTGTAGTAAGGATGGTCATTGATAGGAAAGCATTGT
>DASTTF010000011.1:0-14926 GCA_035760305.1 Nitrososphaera sp. | reverse complement strand
CAGGGCTGTTCTTGGATGTCGCTTCTATCGCATCAACAAGCACGTTCTTGATGACTTCGACGCCGTTAGGTTTTTTGGACGAGACCTCCAGGATTCCTCTGATTTCAATCTGCGGGATCTGAATCTTTTTGCTTTCTTCTTCGATGGCACTGGCGACTGTACCTGCAAAGCCGAGCTTCGTGATTACATCAGTCCCTTTTACAACCACTGATTCAAAAAACTCGTAAACGTCGTCATAGTGTTCAAGGATGCTATCCTGAATTTCTTTTACCTGGACATCGCTCAGGCCTGCCTTTGCCTTGACCGAATCCAAGAATCCTGAAGCCTTTTCATGCCTTTTTATCTCGATGAGCTTTGCTTTCCTTTCCTCTCCAGAAACCTGCTTTAGCGAAGTGTCTACTTCTCCACGCGCCCTGTTAACCTTGATTACTTTCAGGACGGATTTCTGCTTCGGCCTTACAAAGCGCTGGATATTCCGGACATAGCCGGTGGCAACCTCTCTGATTGAGAGAAAGCCCGTAATTCCGCCATACTCGTCAAGCGTAACATAGGCTCCATGGCCTGTCACGTCTTTGATCGTCGCAATGACAACGTCTCCTTCGTCTGGGAGGGCCCGAACTTCAGAATTTGCTGGCATTGATGATGACATGTGGTAGGACTTGTACGCCGCGCTTATCCTTACTTTAATGTTTGGCAATAGTCGCCCGCAACCGGCAGTGCCTGGAGATGCCTAAAATATGCGATCCGACATCTTATCCCTGTGCCAGACAAGTGGGATCACAATGACAATGAGGCCCTGTTGCCCTGGCTCCTGCGCGGGATATATGAGATGAAAGGCGGAGTAATAGGAAGGACCGTGCTCATGACAAAAGTCGTCGAATATATTAAAATGAAGAATTACTGGGGCAACGAAAAGGAATTGGGGAAGTATCTCAGGATTGACGCAGGCGACAGCTACAGGCGCAATCTCTACAGAATCACGCGCTGGATGGTAGATCGGGGGCTTTTGAGGCCGCATGCGGGCTTTAATGAAGTGTCCATCACCCGGCAGGGCATCAGCATGATCGGCAGGCATTTCCCCGAGTTGCAATAAATTTCCTGGAATTGTAACTGCTTTATTTGATATTGCAACATATCCCAGCATGGACCAAGGAGAGCCGGGACTGGACTACCACGACCCAAACCTCAACCCGCTTGTGTGCGACATCTGCCGCCAGACGTTTGACAGCCTTGACAAGCTGGGCGAACACCAGAAAGTAGCGCATGATATGTAAATAGTAGAACCAAGATCCTCAGAACAATGCGCATTTTCATCGCAGTCGACGTTTCATCCGGCGCGATAGCCAAGCTGCAAAATGAAATAATGTCTGGCGCAGGATGGAGCCCAAAAGAGATCAAGCCGGTAGAAGCCCAGAACTTTCATTTCACGCTTATTTTTCTTGGCGAAAAAAGCGACGGCGACGTCGCAAGGATAAAGGACAAGATGGCAGAAGTACGATTTGAGCCGTTCACGCTGACCTATGCCGGCGTCGGGGCGTTCCCAAAGCCGGCGTCAGCCCGCGTGGTCTGGATCGGAGTCGATCAAGAAGGCGGCCAGAAACTGGCCGCGCTCGCAAACGACGTGACAGCAAAAATGGCCGAGCTCGGGTTCTCCGCGGACAAGCCGTTTTCTCCCCACATGACCATCCTTCGCGCAAAGGGTCGACCGATCCAGGTAAGCGACATCGCTTCAAAATATCAGGGCAGGACGTTTGGCTACGACCTCATCGACAGGGTGCACCTCAAAAAGAGCGACCTCTCACCCTCGGGACCAACCTACTCGAACATTTATACCGTGGAAGCCAAGAAATGAACCAGTATGTCCGGCGTCAGCGCCATAGTCGCCAAGGCACTGCCCCTGTGCGAGCCCACGCCTAGCGAAGAGCGAAAAATAATCGCGGTGGCAGATGAGGCAAAGGCGCTGGTAGACGGGCACGTCGCCGGCATGAGCGACATAGTGCAAGTAGTGTTTGGCGGGTCGTTTGCAAAGGGCACCTGGCTCCGCGGCGACGCCGACATTGACATATTTTTCAAGGTAAAGCCTTCGGTCCCGGTTGAAAAGTTTGAAGAGCTGGGGAGATCAGTCGGCCATGATGCATTGAATGCCCACAGGCCGAGGCTGCGCTATTCCGATCATCCTTACGTCGAGGCGTTTGTGAAAAATGTCCGGATAAACGTCGTGCCGTGCTACGACGTCGAGCAGGGCAGGTGGCAGAGCGCGGCAGACAGGTCGCCCTTCCACACCGAATTCATCAGCAGGAATTTTGACAATGAAAAAAGGAAGCAGGCCCGGCTGATGAAAAAATTCTTCAAGGCGGCAGGGATATACGGCGCAGAGATTTCCACTGGCGGCTTTAGCGGCTATGTTTCAGAAGTGCTGGTGCACAAGTACGGCTCGTTTGAGAGCGTGCTGCGCGCGGCTGCAGACTGGCAAGAGCGGCAGGTAGTCGCCGCCGGCGATTACGACCCGGATGTCGTCAAGGGGTTCAACAGCCAGATAATCATCATCGATCCAGTGGACAGCAGGCGGAATCTTGGCACCGCGATATCGCCGGAAAGCGCGGGCAGGTTCATGCTAGCCGCAAGGGCGTTTCTCAGCAGGCCGTCGATCCAGTTCTTCAAGGGAGACCAGCGCGGCCCGGACGCGAAAAAGCTGCTTCCAAGCGTCCTGGTGGTAGAATTCTCTCACAAGGAACGCAGCCCAGACGTGATCTGGGGCCGGATAAAGAGGAGCACTAGCGCGATTGCAAAGCAGCTAGAGCTGGCAGATTTCGTGGTATTGCGGAGCTCGTGCGTCACCGATGAAAAGAAATCCGCGGCGCTGGCCTTCCTGCTTGAATCGATGATTCTTCCGCCTTACACCAAAAAGAAGGGGCCCGAAGTTTTCAGGCGAAGCGACACTGCCAGCTTTCTCGCCGGCAAGAAAAAGCCGCTGGTGACATGGGTCGACAGGGAAATGAGGATCGCGATGCTGGTGGACAGGAAGGCGACAGACGCGATAAAGTTCACAAGGTCGCTCCTGCAAAACGCGGAGAACAGCGGGATCGCAAAGGACCTGATTGCAGGCAGGCTCCGGATTTATAGCGGGAACAGGAAAGCCAGTGGGGTTGCAAGGGAGGCCGTCAGCGAGGTTGTCTCGACAGAGCGTCTCATTTTCTGACGAGCTGGACATCAGGTCGCCAGAGCTGGTGCCGCTCGTTTGCTACCCGCGCTTTTCAGAAAGCGAATACAGCGATCGCATAGCCGAGATGGAGTCGCTCGGCGTGACGTCGATAGCGCTTGGCGGCAGGACGACCATCAACGGCGTGCGCGTCGCCGGCAAGGGGCAGGTCGGGCTGGTGCTCCGCGCAAAAATTGGAAATAAAACCTGCGCGCTAAAGATCAGGCGGCTGGACGCGGACAGAAAGAGCATGGACGAAGAAGCGCGCCTCCACAGGATCGCAAACGGCGCCGGCGTGGGGCCGCGCCTTGAAGGGCACTCCAAGAACCTGGTAGCAATGGAGTTTGTCGACGGCCAGAGCATCGTCGACTGGGTCGGCAACGCGCCAAAGGGCAAGCTGCGCAGGATGGCAAGGTCGGTGCTGGAGCAGTGCTACAGCCTTGACCGCGCAGGTCTGGACCACGGCGAGCTCAGCAGGCTCAATCGCCACGTCATAGTGGCTGGCAATCCATACATCATAGACTTTGAGAGCGCAAGCACGGCTAGAAAGACCAGCAACGTGACTGCCGCTGCGCAGTCGATATTCCTGCATGGTGCAGTCGCCGGCATGGTGCAAAAGACTCTGCAAGCCAACAGGGAAAAGGCGCTTTTGGCGTTAAAGATCTACAAGCGCGGCCAGACAAGGGCAAACTTTGACGCGGTGCTGGACTCGCTCCCGGTGTAGACAATGAAACGAGCACCAAATGAAGAGGCATTGAAGCATCTTGCGGTCGCAGACGCGCGGCTTGCAGCGATAATAAAGTCAGTCGGTGCGTGTGAAATAAAGATGCGCAAAGACCCGTTCCGCTCGCTCGTGGAGGCGATAATTTACCAGCAGCTTGCCGGGAGCGCGGCGGACGCGATCTATGGCCGGTTCATCAAGATCTATGGCAGGTTTCCCCGGCCGGCACAGCTGCTGGCGACAAAGGACGCCAAACTGCGCGCCGCCGGGCTCTCTGGCAGAAAGACAGAGTACCTCAAGGATCTTGCCGCAAGGGTGTCAGACGGCCGGCTAAAGCTTGCCAAGCTCCCAAAACTGCCTGACGAGCAGGTCATTGAGCAGCTGGTGCAGGTAAAGGGGATAGGCAGATGGACCGCGGAAATGTTCCTGATCTTTTGCCTCGGCAGGCGGGACGTGCTGCCGGTGGGCGACCTCGGCCTCCGAAAAGCGATGCGGAAAACATATTCACTTGAAGAGCTGCCGTCGCCGGAAAGCATGCGCGACATCGCGCAGTCGTGGAAGCCCTACTGCAGCGTCGCCACGTGGTACATGTGGAAGTCCCTTGAAAAATTCAAGGGGATCGGATGATCACTTTATTTCGGCGATCAGCACCTTGACGGTGTTGACGTCAAGGTCCAGCTGCTCTGCTATCAGCTCTTCAGCGATGCCCGAGTCGTGAAGGTTCCTCAACGCTTCCTTCTTTTCATCGTTCACGACGTTGCTTGGCGGGTAGAGCGAAAGCTCGCCTTCGACCGACCTGACATATTTCATGACCTTTTCCACGAGCTGGTCAGTATCGGCCTTGGGCTCGGTAGAAATGACAAGCACGTGCTCCTTGACCGGCATGCTTATCAGCTTGACCTTGTCGTAGCCGTAGGCGACAGATCTCAGGTTGCCAAGCTCCTGCGTGAACATCTTTCTGAGATCGACAATGTAGGCAGACTGGGCGAGGCTGATCTCGGGGTTCCTCCCCTTCAGGTATTCTTCAGCGCCGTCCTTCCTGACGCTGGCATGGAGGTGGCCGGACTTTTCCATGACGCCGGCGAACCTGATATCATGATCTAGCGCCAGAACGTTCTTTGCAAACTGCTCCGCTTTCATGTGTAAAACCGTAAACTGGGGAACAGAATATAGCCTTTACGCAGTTTACAACAAAAAGAGAAGAGGTCAGGCGTCCTTTAGCTGCTTCGGGTCCCTGATCCTGCCCCTGCCTGTCTTTCTCGGAGCAATGTTGCCGACCTTGCGCCCTGGCGGGGTCGTCCTGCCTACTGAAGATTGGCGGCCGATGTGCTGGTGCCTTCCTCCGCCGTGCGGGTGGTATACCGCTGCCTGGGCGATGCCCCTGACAGTCGGATACAGCCGGCCATGGGCCTGCATGTATTTCGCCCTATTGCCTGCCTTCAGGAACGGCTTTTCCTTGCGGCCAGCGCCGGCTATCGCGCCGACCATGGCCCTGCACTTTTCGTTGAGTATGAGGAACTTGCCCGACGGGAACTTTATCGTCACTCCCTCGGTGCCGTGCGCGAACACGACCGCGGACGAGCCGGCCGATTTTATCAGCTTGCCGCCGTCGCCGGCGTTCTTTTCAATGTTGCATACGACTGTGCCGTCCGGGACAGATTCCAGGGAAAGGATGTTGCCGGCCCTTGCTGTCGTGCCCGTGCCGGCTTCGATCGTGCTCCCGACTATCGTGCCGTCAGGGGCCGGGACGTATGAATACCTGCCGTCGTCAAACTGTATCTTTGCCAGAGGAGCGTCGCGCCCCCTTTCGTGAACAATGTCGATTACCTTGCCGGTGTGATGATCTTCAAGCTTGAAATTGGGGTACTTTGCAGGCGCAATCTTGCCGACGATTATTGCCCGGAACTGCTTGCCTCCGCGACCCCTTCTGCGGACGAGTGTTCTCTTGCCCATTTGCCAGTGAAAAAAGCCAGCGGATAGGTGATTTTAAGCTTGTGCTATTGTTTCGCCTGCTGGGCGAACCATTCTTCCGCGGCCTTCTTCATCTCTTTTCCAGACAGGTTGCGCTTGCGGGTTGCGAGCCACCACTTGTGCCCAAAGGGGTCAGTTATCATGCCTGCGCGGTCGCCCCAGAACATATCCATCATCGGCATCGCCACGGTGGCGCCGGTCTTGACAGCCTGGTTAAAGACCTTGTCGGCATCTCTGACGTAGACATACAGGCCGACGGGACTCCCGTTAAGGGATTGCGGCGAGGGGTTGTTCATCTGGGGATTCTCTTCTCCCAGCGTGATATACGAATCTCCAATCTGGAGCTCGGCGTGCATCAGCTTGCCGTCAGGGCCGGGCATGCGTGACTTTTCCTTTGCGCCAAACGCTTTTTTGTAGAACTCGATGGCCTGGTCAGCGTTGCGCACGGCAAGGCCGGGTGTCACGGAATGATATCCTCTTGGAATTGGACTGATCTTCTTTCTTGGACTCGCTTTCTTCTTCGCCATGCCGTAAAAAGCGCAATAGTTGCATTAAAAAGCTTCTCCCGATTGATACTGTAAATTGCCGCTCCTCTCAAGAATTGCTGCCAATATCTCCCATATCCACAAAAAATATATGATTTAGCGTACGCATTTTATAACGTATAATGAAGAAAACGAGAGTCGCCACTGTTAACCCTAGACAAAAGGGGGTTTCTGCCCCCAAGCCCAACCCGAGGTGGGGCCGCGAAGAGGAGACAGAGGCCTTTGCTAAAAGAGTAAAGCTTTTCAGGCAGGGCAAGATTTCCGAGGACGACTTTCGGCGCTTCCGCCTGCAGCACGGGGCCTACGGCTCGCGCCTTCACATGGACTACAGCATGGTCAGGATAAAGGTGCCCGGCGGCGAAATGACGCCGGACCAGATAGAAAAGATCGCAGGCCTTTCCGAGGCGTTCTCTATCGGCTCTGCCCACGTCTCCACTCGCCAGAACATCCAGCTCCACTGGGTGCAGCTGGAGGACGTCAGCGAAGTCATGCGGGGCCTGGTCGAGACCGGCCTGACGACAAGGGAAGCGTGCGGCAACACCATCAGAAACGTCATGTGCAGCCATTTTGCCGGCGTCTGCCCCAGCGAAGCGTTTGACGCCACCCCGTACTCTATGGCGATTGCTCGGTTCTTTCTGCGCAACCCGATGTGCCAGAACCTCCCGCGCAAGTTCAAGATCAACTTTGCGTGCTGCGACCAGCACGGCCTTGAAAAAGTTGCAGACATCGGGCTTGTGCCGGCTACGAGGGAAGAAAACGGCACAACGGTCCGGGGCTTCAAAATCTACCTTGGCGGCGGCCTTGGAGCCGCATCCTTCATAGGCCACCAGCTTGAAGACTTCACTCCGGAAAACAGAGTGCTTGCGACTTGCATGGCGACTGTCCGGCTTTTTGACCGGCACGGCAACCGGGAGAACATGGCCAGGAACAGGATGCGCTACCTCGTGCACGAGATGGGCTGGGAAAAGTTCCAAAAAATGGCTCTGAAGGAGCGCTCGATAGTGGAAATGACCACCTCTTACTCGACGGCGCAGATGTTCGACGTAAAGTCGCAGGAGGACGCTAGGCAGCTGCCAAAGGCGCCCCGGATGGCGAAACTGCCTATGCTGAACGACAGCGTCACAAAGGACAGCCCGGGATACGAGCGCTGGCTGCATACCAACGTCGTTTCGCAAAAGCAGGAAGGCTATTTCACGATATTCATCACCCTCGGGGCCGGCGACATCACCGCAAGCCAGCTGCGGGTGCTTGCGTCTGCCATCCGCGACTATTCAGCCGAAGGGGTGGCAAGGAACACGCCCCAGCAGAACTTTGCGGTGCGCTATGTGCGCGGGGCGGAGCTGCGCGACTTTTACGAAAAGCTCGCGTCTGCCGGCCTTGCAAACCCCGGCGCGCTCACGATCGCGTCCACGGTGGGGTGCTCCGGAACGACGTCGTGCAACCTTGCAATAACAAACTCGCACAGGCTGGCCAAGGAAGTGCAGCGCAAGTTTCTAGAGCTCGGGCTCGACACCGACGATGGCCTGCGCGACGCGACGATCAAGATAAGCGGCTGCCCCAATTCCTGCGGCCAGCACGAAATCGCGACAATCGGGTTCTTTGGCGGCGCGACAAGGATGAACAACGCGATGGTACCGACGTACACTATGCTCTTTGGGGGAAGCTCGGGGGAGCTGGGAAAAGCCATGATGCGCGTACCGGCAAAGCGCGTAATCAACACGGTGCTGAAGGTGATCGAGATCTATAAGCAGCAAAAATCAGCAAACGAGACGCTGCCGCAGTGGGTCTCCAGCGTTACAAAGGGCCGCGGGGCCGGGGGCGTCAAGAACCTCGAAGACATGAAGGCTGCCCTTGCACAGGTGATACAGCTGCCTGCCCCTGAAAGCGACGCCGACGCCTACATGGACTATGGCAGCGACGCCCGGTTCTCTGCCAAGACTGCCAAAGGAGAATGCGCGGCTTGACGGCAGCGGCTGCAAAAAAGAAGGCAGCAAAAACTACAATCCAGCTTCCGATAGTGTGCGACGCAGACACGCTGCGCTCGCTGGTCCGCAAAAAGGCGGTGCGCGTCGTCGACGTGCGCAAGGCAGACGACTACCTGCAGGGGCACATACCGACTGCAGTCTCGCTGCCTCTCGCCCGCGTGCTTGAAAACGACGCGCCGGAAAAAATAGTTGCCATGCTGGAAGAGCTGGGCGTATCGGACAGGACGCCGGTGGTGGTATACGACGACACGTTTGGCGCGCTGGCGGCCCGGGTCGCGTGGACGTTCCAGTACGTCGGCCACGGCAACACCGCGCTGCTTGAAATGACTTTCAAGCAGTGGAAGGAGCTCGGGCTGGAAACTGAAAAGCCGGCGCGCGCTTTTCCAAAAGCGAAACACTCGCTCAACGTCAACAAGAGCATCCACGCCGACGCCTCGTACGTCGAGTCTGCAAAGTCGCAGCCGGGCAAGCTGCTGGTCGACTCGCGCGAGCGGCTGAACTTTCTGACCGAGCATATACCCGGTGCAAAGAACATTCCTTACACGATGGTCGGCTCTAACGGCAGCATACTGCGCAAGGCAGACGAGCTGAAAAGGTTCATTGAAAACCGCGGCATAACAGACAACGCCGAAATTATCACGTATTGCGGGAGCGTCGGGACGCTCTCCGGCCTGACCTACTATGCGCTGAGGCTGGCAGGGTTCCAGAACGTAAAGCTATACCCAAAGTCGTTCAAAGAATGGAAGGCCCTTGGCAAGCCAAAGGAAGAGTTCAAAGACGCCACCTACTGGGACCTTTCGGCAGAATAGTCATGTCAAAGAGGCTCATCGTCTGTCTAACCGGGATGCCGGGCGCCGGCAAGTCGACAGTCGCGTCGTTTCTCAAGGAAAAAGGCTTTGCGGCGGTGACGATGGGTGACGCCGTAAGAGAAGAGGCAAAGAGGCAGGGCCTCGAGCCGACCGACGCCAACCTCGGCAAGCTGATGCTCAAATTGAGGCAGGACCTCGGGCAGGGCGCGGTGGCTCATTTAGTTTTGCGCAAGCTGGAGCGGGACGGCAACTCTGGCGACATCGTCATTGACGGGATACGCAGCATACCTGAAGTTGAAGTTTTGAAAAATGCCGGCCACGTGAAGCTCTTGGCGATCCACGCGTCGCAGGACACGCGCTTTAAGCACCTGGTGGACAGGGGCAGGTCAGACGCCCCTGCTAGCAGCGACGAGTTTGCCGGCCGGGACAAGCGCGAGCTTTCAGTCGGGATAAGCGAGGCGATCGCGCTCGCGGACGAAACGATATCCAACAACGACCTGACGCTGGACCAGCTAAAGCGGCATGCATACGACGCAGTCAGGATGTGGCTTGAGGAGGCCCGGAACAGTTGAAAAAGCCAGTGATAGAGTCGCCCATAGAGCTAAAGGTAGAAGCCCCGGTCAACCCTTCCGAAGACCCGCAAAAGGTGATCGGCGCGATTGAAATGGTCATCGAGAAGTGCTCGCCAGAGTTCCGTTACGGCAGCAGGGTCGTGGGGCGCGGGGCCGGGAGCGAGCCCCTGTCGCTGCTGTACGAGCAGGTGAGATCGAGGTCCGCGATGGGCGTGCTCCGGCGGATGCTGGTCGACAACCGCGCCGGCGACAGCACGTGGTTTTTGCTCAACAAGCAGGCGGCCACCGCCGGCATAGCCGCGGTGATAGACCAGGAGCAGGAGTCGGCCCTCGGGCCGATCAGGGTGACCATAAGCTGCGAAGAGCTGGACACCCTCATCGACTGGCTGGTCCCTGAAGCGTAGCACGAGGAAAGCTTCTTTTACCCCCGCCCGTATCTGGGCTCCATGGCAACAGAAGCGTATTGCGTCAAGTGTAAATCCAAGAGAACAATGAAGGACGAGAAAAAGGTAACCATGAAGAACGGCAAGCCGGCCACACAGGGCATCTGCCCAGTCTGCGGGACAAAGATGTTCCGCATAGGCAAGTAAGCGCTTTTCTTTTTTCCTCTTTTTGTTTTTTCAAAATGTCAAGGCATAATACCCTCAGGCGCGATCATTCATCCGCTTGATAAGGATAAGGAACCTGGTCAAAAAGTACGGCGGCCTGACCGCAGTCGACGGCCTTACGCTCGACATCAATGAAAACGAGGTCTTTGGGCTGCTTGGGTCAAATGGCGCCGGCAAGACCACGACCATCCACATGCTTGCGACGCTGCTAAAGCCGACTTCGGGCACAGCGACGGTGAACGGCTACGACATTGTCAGCCAGCCGGCAAAGGTGCGCGCAAGCATCGGCATCGTCTTCCAGGCCCCGAGCAGCGACGACATACTGACCGGATATGAAAACCTGCACCTGCACTCCATGCTGTACAGCGTGCCCCGGCACGCAAGGCGGCAGCGGATCGAGGAAGTGCTGGAGCTGGTGGGGCTGACAGAGCGCAAGCACGATCAAGTCAAGACTTATTCCGGCGGTATGCGCAGGCGCCTTGAAATCGCGCGCGGGCTCTTGCACAAGCCAAAGGTGATGTTCCTCGACGAGCCAACACTTGGGCTCGACCCCGCAAGCAGGGAGAGCATGTGGAAGTACGTGCAGCGGCTGGTAAAGGAGGAGAAGGTGACTATAATTTTGACGACGCACTACATGGAGGAGGCCGACGTGCTCTGCGACCGGATCGGCATAATCGACAAGGGCAAGATAGTGGCGCTTGACACGCCGGCGGGGCTGAAGGCAGGGCTTGGAGGCGACATCATCAGGATAAAGACTAAGGACGGCATCGACAAGGTCAGGCAGTTTGACTTTGTGCACAAGGTCGAGCAGAGCGACGGCTTTCTCGTCCTGTCGGTTAAGGACGCAAAAAAGGCCTTGCCGGTGCTCCTGCAGAATGTGGAGGCAGAGTCGGCCGAGTTTGCAAGCCCGACTCTCAACGACGTATTCATACAGATAACCGGGCGGAACATCAAGGAGCAGGCAGAAGGGGGGTTCATGGAGAGGTATGCAAAGTACGATTAGCGTCGAAGATTATCTGACCAAGATATACGCGCTGTGGCTGCGGGAGTTCAAGGTGTTCCTGCGCGAAAAGAGCAGGCTCATCGCCTCCACCTTTACGCCGATACTCTGGCTCTTTGTGATCGGCTCGGGTCTCGGCGCGACCAGCCCGGCGACTGCACCGGGCGTGGACTACCAGCAGTTCATATTCCCAGGCATCGTCGCCATGTCGATAATATTCAGCTCGGTGTTCTTTGGGTCGTACATAATATGGGATCGCAAGTTCGACTTTCTGAAGAGCGTGATGGTGGCGCCGGTGAGCAGGGCCAGCGTCTTTGTGGGCAAGACCCTCGGCGGCATGACCACGTCGCTGATACAGGCCGCGATACTGCTTGCAATCGGCGCGGCGATAGGCATCCCGTTCACGCCGCTGTCGCTCGTCCAGGTCGTGGCGGTGATACTGCTGATGTCCTTTGGGCTAACGTCGCTTGGCCTTGCGCTTGGCAGCTACATGTACAGCCTTGAGGGGTTCCAGATGATAGTCAGCTTTGTAGTCTTCCCGCTGTTCTTTCTCTCCGGCGCGCTCTTCCCGCTCGACGACCTGCCCGGCTGGCTGCAGGTCCTGACCGCCGCGGATCCGGCGACATACGGGGTCGACGCGATGAGGCACTCGATGCTCGGGGTCGGCAGCAATTCAATAGAGTTCGACCTGGCGATCCTTGCCGGCTACACCGCTGCGCTCGGGGCGTTTGGGATCTATTCGTTCAACAGGATGAAAGCCGTCTGATTTTTATTTGCGGAAAACAAATGCCGCGGCGTGCCCGGCGAAGAGTACCGCGATCTTGTCATCTGCAACGGCTGCCTGTGGGCCGCGTCGCTATTGAAAGGCTCGCGCGGGTTTATGACCTGCCCGGCGTGCGGCAACATCAGCCTCGACGTCGTCCCGGTCAACGACTATGAAAGATACACGATGAACGTCCGGAACAAGAGCGTCGAGATCGACTTCAAGTAACTGCTGCTGTAAGTTTAATAGAGGTTTTGAGATGTGACTCTACTGTGGGGTCGTAGTCTAGCTTGGTCAGGATGTCAGAGGCCGCCTCATTGGACGGCCGACGAACCCGGGGCGCTGGAGGTCGTGGGTTCAAATCCCACCGACCCCATTACGTTATTGGATTCAGATGCCTGTTGTAGATTGCCATTCATGTTGGCATTTGTGTGCCCTTCAAGTGTCACGGGCTCGAGCTTTGCCACTGAAGTTGTCATTGAGGTGCCACTCAAGTAGTCCTCAAAGGAATCTGGAGTTGCATTCCTTCTTTGGACTAATCCATGATATCCACAGAGCATCATGCGAACGAGATTAACAAGAAGGTAATGGTGTGAAGCGACTGGCAGATGTGATAGAGGAGTATCTGAAACTTGTTGAAAAACACCGCTAGTTTCATCGATTGAAAAATAAATCATTGCAGGAATAAAGAGGAAGGAAGAAAAAGTGAATATCTTGCTTCCGTATCCTTTTCTGTGTTGGGGCTTGCCTATCTATGATGCTTCTAGAGCGACGTGCACCGGTGTGGGATTCGAAATCATATCAAAGACGGGTGAACGCTTTTGTGCAAGCTCAACTAGTTCTTGTAGCTTTTCCTTCGGGGCATCTGACTTTATCTTAAAAGTCACATCGATGTGTTCATACCCGTTCCTGATTTTCTCTGAAAGCCCAAAAAAGCCTTGTAGGTCCAGGTCACCCTGTAATTTTGATTCCACTTGCTCTATCTTGATTCCTTGAGCTGCTGCATGGTAGATGAGACTGGTAGTCAGACAGCCGGCTAAAGCTGCAAGAGCATATTCTACCGGATTTGCTCCTTGGTCGTTGCCCAGAAGTATGGGTGGCTCGTCTTTTACATACTCGAAAGGCTTGCTTCTGCTATGTGTCTGGCAAGCACCATAAAACTCATTCACAGTTGTACGGTTGCTTCCGCCATTTATCCATCGATTCTTTGCTCTAAAGTTGAATTTCGCTATCGTGGGATTGCCCTTGACTGCTACTACTGTCCTAAAGAGGTTGTCTACGTTTACTCCGTTTACGATTTTTTCAGATGACATTTTTTCTTGTGTCATGGAATATCGTATGGTGTACGGATGATAAAGCATGGACGGGAACCTGACACCCGTGTTTTACAATTAAGGTTCATTTGTAGGTATAACCTTATTGCCTACAACTGGGGCTTCTCAGTTGGGCAAATGAGGTCAATTCGATGGATGCTAAAGACGTGAGGATTTTCTGTGAAATGGCATTCAAAGGTCTAGATTACGATTCGTTCACAGATAGAAGGGTCAGCCCTTTGGCTATCGGTAGGAAACTTGGGTTAGACGAGAAGACTGTTCGAGTTAGGGTGAAGAAGATGGAGGATGATGGGTTCATAAAATATTATCAAGCCGTGCCAAACCTCGCGCTATTTGGTATGAAGGTAGTAAGCTCGTACCGACTTGAAGCCTTGAACATCACGACAAAGCACCGCGTCGTGGAGAATGTACAGCAAATTCCTTATGTCATTGAGGCAACTGATTACTTGGGTCAATCAGTTGCTTTGACAATTGCTGGCGCTTCGGCGAATGAAATCGAACAAGTTACAGGGCAAATAGTGAACAGATTTGAACTTACAAAGATATTCCTGGGGGGTAGCCAAGTCAGGGAGCCGCCGTTTCATCCTGAGAAGCTAGACTGGCAAATATTCCAATACCTGCGCTACGACGCATTATGCAGCATCAAAGAGCTCGCTCAGGAATTGTCGATAACCCCTAGAATGGCCGAGTACAGAATTGCAAAGCTTCTAAATTCGGGCACTCTATTGATTAGGGCTGTAATAAATAGCCAGAAACAAGAAGGTCTAATCTTTTACGAACTAGAGATGTTGGTTGAAGAAGCAAGGCAGTTTGGAGTCGTTACGAAACTAGGCGATATCTATGGGGAGAAGCTATGGTCCGTCCACACTTCTTCTGGAGGAGTGCTTCGTGCCAACTTGTTTGGCTTTAACTTGGCAGAGCCGGAGGATGCAGTTGTGAAAGCTCTAGAGTTAGAAGGAGTCAAGGCGTGTACCCTCTTGATATTCAAGGAAACAGTAGAGCCTAGGAGGCCAAACTGGATGGACGAGCTGATTGAACAAAAAGTCTCTTCTAGACCGTCTTGATTGTCTTTCCAATTTCTTCCTCTGTCATTGTCATTCCAGGATGGATATCATGTATATGTACTTGGGTATGTTTCTTTACATCTTCTACTCCTTGAGGTGAAATTATAGTCCATCCACAAGGGCATGTAAGCATGCTTGCCATGTCTACCCTGATGGCTGCTTTGGTATATGTTTTCCGAATCTCCCTGATCTATCTTGCTAGCCCGATATGACTACTAGCCAGCTAAGCAGGTCAGAGTAAATGCCCGGACAAATGTGTAAATCCTAATCAGTTCTGTGTTGTAGATTACGGGTGTGAGGCTCCCGGAGGAGTCTTATCAAGCCCTCCCATAACGATAGACACAGATATGATAAC
>DASTTF010000010.1:0-9708 GCA_035760305.1 Nitrososphaera sp. | reverse complement strand
GGCAAGCGTAATTAAATCTTGTACGCATGCGCGCCGTTTCCAGTGTTTCCAGTCCATAAGTCGCGCGAAATTAGTTCCTTAATATCAACAGCCCACAGGCATACCAATAATTATTATAGGGTTTTCCAGTTGCATTAGAAGCAACGCCTCGGTAGCTCAGCCTGGTAGAGCGTTACCTTGGTAAGGTAGAGGTCGCGGGTCCGAATCCCGCCCGAGGCTTTCCCAGCTATACGACGTTCGGTGGCCTAGGGGCCGCGAATATTTCCCTTTTCGTCCTGAACAGCATCATAAAGATCATGATTTCAATGTCTTCTGCAAACATGTAGCTGACCGCCAGAGAGTAGTAGCCGCCCAGGCTCTTGTCCGCGCTTGCCAGCGTTATTGCGATTATTTCAATTGTCGAGTATTCCCTCAGGTTCTCCACCAGCCTTTCCTGCATCTGCTGGCTTGCCGTCAGCGCCCCAAACGACTCCTCGATTTCCTCCTGTGTAAAGTCCACGGCTATCAGCCTGTCGGAATAGTTGGCGTATCCGTACTCGATAAAGCCGAGTATGCCCCCAAGAAGGATCAGGCTCACGATGCCGCTGACGTAAAAGAACTTTTTGCGGTACCAGTAAGTGAGCGACGAATTTATCACCTGGCGGTATTTCTGCAGAGTCGTGTACCTGAGCGTCACGTAGAATATCGCAAAGGTTATCGCCACCGCGCCCAGAGTCCCGACCCATGTGTTCTCCAGCACAAAGCCGAGCAGGACCCTTACGCCAATCAGGACTGCAAACCACAATGCCAGAACAGCGATCTTTTCCTTCCCGAGCCGATCACTCTTTTTCTGTTCCAGCAAGGCAGCTACCAGTTTTCCCTTACTTTCTTATTAATCCTCTCATGCTGAGAATTTTATGAGACATTTCGTGCAAGCAAAAGCATGCTCTGTTCGTGCTTGACTGCAAATTATTCACCCAAATTGGAGACTTTGTCCCAAGCAATAGCGCAAATTGTGCACCGCCCCGCAGTTGCACGGCCGTGGAAAAGCTTTAAAGTGCATCAGGTGAGCTCTCTGCTGTGTCTGCTCGAGAGATCAAGTTTGTCTATTCTTCCTCTGACCGGCCCAGTCTAAAGTCGCCCCACCTTATCTGCGGCTTTCCGGGCAGCGGCTACGTGGGCAAGCTGGCGGTCGACCACCTGATACAGGAGCTGCCCGCAAAGCACCTTGTCGACATTTATTCGAGCTCTTTTCCGCCGCAAGTAATGATCAAGGCCGACGGCACGGCAGACCTGATGAAGAACAGCATATTCTGGTGGCAGGGCGGCGGCTCTGATCTGCTGTTGCTGACAGGCGACTCGCAGCCGGCAAACCCCGACTCTGAATATTCTCTTGCAGAAGAAGTGCTCGGCCTGGCGGGGCAGTTTGGAACGCAGCAGGTGTTTACGCTTGCTGCCTACATCACAGGCGTCTTTGTCGACAAGCCCAAGGTCTTTGGCACCGCCACCGACCCGGAGACTGTCAGGGAATTTGCGTCGCACAACATTTCGATGATGGACAGCGGGAGCATCACCGGCATGAACGGGCTCGTCATCGGCATCGCAAAGCTGCGCAGCATGAAGGGGATGTGCCTGCTCGGGGAGACCTCGGGCTATGTGGTCGACGCCAAGGCGTCAAAGGCCGTGCTCGAGACCCTGCTTGAAATGATCGGCATCAAGGTCGACATGACGAACCTGGAAAAACGCGCAAAGGACACAGAAATGCTGATCCGCACGATAGAGCAGCAGATGCTAGCAGGGAGGGGCGGCAGGCCGCTTGAAGGCCAGCCGCAGCAAAAGCCCCGCGATACCGGCTATATCAGCTAGACCTTTGTCATCTTGCCGAACTTGCCAATGCTTATGCTGTTTTCGCCCTTGAACGTGTTGATGTAGCCGTTTTCTACCGAGACCCTGTCACCCGGCTGCACCTTGCTGATGTCGTCTCCCCATAGGGAAAGCTTCATGCTCCCGGATTCGTCAGAAATTACCGCGTCGGCGACCGTGTTGGTGCCGCCTGATTTGAGGTTGACCGTGCGGGGATCGCCCATGCTGTCAATCTTGCCTGTTACGCTCACGTTGCGCATTCCAGCCTTCAGCTCGCTTATCTTCATGTTTTTTGGAAAGATGGCATCTCGTAATAAATGTTACAGGGAGGTTACGGTCAGCGTGTGCCCGCAGTCAGTGCAGACCAGCTTTATGCCTGCCGCCGTCTTTTCGCGCACTTCGTGCACCGTCTTTGAGTGGCATTTCGTGCACAGCCTCGACAGGGTTTCCGGCTTGGGCATGCTGGCACCATTGTAGAGGTACCAAGCAAAATTTAACCTTTAAAACTGCAAGCGCAACTATGAAATAAGGTTCAACCGGCAAGACCGGCTGGCCGGAGGGGTAGCGAAGCCTGGTCAAACGCGCAGGACTCAAGATCAACGCGCACGGCGCCATTTCTTCTCGCCACATTCAGAATTGCGAGATGAGTGATCCCGTCCCTTAGGGGTTCGTGGGTTCGAATCCCACCCCCTCCACCTCAATCATGCTTTTTTCTGCTGCAGCGTGTACAGGCTGTAGTGCCAGTAGAGCGCCCCTGCCATGCAGATATAGCCCGCGCTGTAGAGCGAGTCCCAGATCCTGTCGGCAAAACACAAGGTTCAAATTATTTTCAGCGAGCAGGCTGCACAATGGCGCGCAGGTCGGCGGTGCTGATACCGGTATTAATCGCTGCCGTCGCCGTTGGCGCTCTTGGAATAGCGTTTATCCCGCCCGAGATCAGGGACAGGGACACGGGTTTTCCAAAAGGCACCGTAAGGATAGACGACGACGTGATAACGGTGGAGGTGGCTGAAACCGCCGCAGAGAAGCAGAGGTGGATGACGTTCAGGCAGGACCGGCTTCCGCTTGACACCGCGATGCTGATAAAGCACGACGCGCCTGACCTTCACGAAGTCTGGATGCTCAACATCGAATACAACCTCGACCTGATCTGGTTTGACGAAGGTGGCAACGCCGTCTACATGATCAGGGACGCGCCGCCGTGCGGCAATGTCGTTGAAACTGTCAGCTGCACCTACAAGACGACAAAGCGGGCGCTCTACGTGATGGCCGCCACTTCCGGCTTTATAGACAGCCACGGCATAGCGGTAGGCTCAAGGATGACCGTCATTTCTGCCTAGATTAATTAGAGGGCTGCGGCTACCGCAGGGCATGAAGCTCGTCCTGGCCGACAGCCACGCAAAGCCTCTGGCGAAAAGAGAGGTCGCGCAGCTGCTTGCCCGGCCAAACATACTGAGGCTGGCGTACCTCGACGAAACGGGTCACCCCGTGGTCCACCCGGTATGGTACTACTACAGCAGGGGCAAATTCTTTGCCGCGACTGACATGAATAGCGCAAAGGCAAGGGCCCTCCGCAAGAATTCGAGCGTCTATTTCCTCGTTGACGAAAGCCCCAAAGGGGGGCCGACGCGCGGCGTCAGGGGCAGGGGCACCGCCAAGGTGGTCGACGACCCGGCGTATGCGGCAAGAGTGACCAGGCGCAACGTAAAGAGGTACCTTGGCTCCCTCACGAGCAAGGCTGCAAAAACGGTGCTTGAGATGGGCCCGGATTCATGCGTCCTCGAAATCACGCCGTCCTACATTGGCACTTGGAAGTTCTAGGGCCTGACCGCCTTTTTCAAGTCTTCGTAGGCCTGCTTTACTTCGTCTATGGCGGCGCCGTCTTCAAGCGTGGTGACGTCGCCTATCTTGTCGCCGCTTGCAATGGATTTCAGCAGCCGCCGCATTATCTTGCCGCTCCGGGTCTTTGGCAGCTTGCTCACGAAATACACTTCGTCCGGCGTTGCTATCGGCCCAAGGGTGCTCCTGATGTGCGCCACCACTTCCTTGCGCAGATTTTCAGACTGCGCATAGCCTTCCCTTGGCACAAGGAACGCGATTATCGACTCGCCCTTTGTAGGGTCGGGCTTGCCGGCCACGGCCGCCTCGGCAATGGCCTTGTGGGAGACAAAGGCACTTTCAAGCTCCATGGTACCGAGCCGGTGGCCGGCGACCTTTAGCACGTCGTCTGCCCTGCCAAGGAGCCACAGGTAACCGTCTTGGTCAATAAGCGCATAGTCGCCGGGGTAGTACATGCCGGCGAACTTGCTCCAGTACACCTGCTTGTATTTTTCATCGTCCCCCCAGAGCGTAAGGAGCATGCCGGGCCACGGCCTGCGCACCACGATGTAGCCCTTTGTTCCCGGCGGCACGGGCCTGCCGGCTTCGTCGACTACCGCCGCGTCGACCCCGGGCACCGGGAACGTCGCCGAGCCGGGCTTCATCGGGATCGTCTCGATGCCGGTGCACATGCTGAGCATTATGCCGCCGGTCTCTGTCTGCCACCACGTGTCGACAACGGGGCAGCCCTCCTTGCCGATGGTCTTGAAGTACCACATCCAGACCTCGGGGTTTATGGGCTCGCCCACGGTGCCGAGCAGCCGGAGCGACGAGAGGTCAAACGAGTTGGGTATCGCGTCGCCGTACTTCATGTACATGCGCAGCGCGGTTGGAGTGGTATACAATATTGTGGCGCCGTGCTTTTCCACGATCGCCCAGTACCGGTCGGGCTTTGGATAGTCGGGCGCGCCTTCGTACATTATTTCAGTCGCGCCGTGCATCAGCGGCGCGTAGACGATGTAGCTGTGGCCGGTCACCCACCCAATGTCGGCGGTGCAGAAAAAGACGTCCTGTTTGCTGAAGTCAAAGACCCACTTTGCAGTCGCGTAGAGGTGTGTGAGGTAGCCGCCGGTCCCGTGCACCACCCCCTTTGGCTTGCCGGTGGTCCCGGACGTGTAGAGGATGTATAGTGGATGGGTGCTTTCGACCTGCTCTGGCGGGCAGTAGGCCTTTGTGCCTTCCATCAGCTCGTGCCACCAGGCGTCCTTTGGGCCCATCCTGACCTCGTTGCCGACGCGCTTTAACACGATCACGTGCTCGACTGACGGCGCGGACGGCAGCGACTCGTCGACCACTTTTTTCAGCTCTACCAGCCTGCCCTTCCTTACGCCGCCGTCTGCGGTGACGATTATTTTTGACTGCGCGTCGTTGACCCTGTCCACCAGGGCCTGCGCGGAAAAGCCCGAAAACACCACCGAATGCACCGCGCCTATCCTCGCGCAGGCAAGCATGGCAATCGGCAGCTCTGGCACCATCGGCATGTATATCGTGACCCTGTCGCCCTTGTCGGCACCGAGCTTTTTGAGGACGTTGGCAAACATGTTCACCTGCCTGTACAGCTGGAAATATGATAGAGTCCTCGTCTCCCCGCTTTCCCCCTCCCAGATTATCGCGGCCTTGTTCTTTGAGTCTGTCTTGACGTGCCTGTCAAGGCAGTTGACCGACGCGTTGATCTTGCCCCCGGCGAACCACTTTGCAAAGGGCGGCTGCCAGTCAAGGACCCGGTCCCACTCTTTTGACCACACCAGGTTTTTGGCCTGCCGCGCCCAGAATTCTTCAGGCTCTGCAAGGGCTTCTTTTGAAGCTTTTTCCAGCCGCCTTCCCGGCCTGACGCTCACCTTTACCTTGGCGCTCTCCTCGTACAGCTTTGAAGGGCCCGACAAACAATATGAGAACACGGAAACTTGTCTTTAAAGCATTTGTTAGATTCTTACCTGCATGCACAATATCGAGACAGACTTCAGTATTTTGTTAGTAAAGAGTCTGTCGATATATTAAAAATCGAGAAAAATTAGTGGGATCATAGTTTGAAGTACAGAAGCAGAACAGAAATAGTGGCAATGATCCTAGAGGCAGCAAACGGCGGGGCTACAAAGACGAGAATCATGTACAAGGCCTTCCTGAGCTACGCGCAGCTCAGGGAATACCTGTCGGTCCTGATCGAAAACAGCCTGCTCGAATACATGGAAGGGACGCAAACGTACAAGACGACAGCAAAGGGCCTGAACTTCCTAAAGATGCACAGCGAAATCGGCGAGCTCCTGCAGACGACCGTCAGGGAACGCTGAGCTGCCCTCTACAATTTTTTAAAAACAGAAAGGCGGCCGGACAGAGTCCGGCCTGAAAAATTTATTTCGTGATTACCTGGTTCAGCCAGCTCGTCTCGGACTGTTCTGCACCGTTTGCAGAAACTGCGGCGGGCTTTTCTTCTTCTGCGCCGGCTGCGGCTACCTGATGCGGAGCCACTTCAGCAGCGTCAGGCGGGCTTGGCTCGGCTGCCGGGACTTCTTCCTTTGCCGGTTCTACTGCTGGGGCAGTCACTGCGGCAATGTTTTCCAGCGTGTTGGCTGCCAGCTTTGTCCTTACGTTGCCTATCTCGGTCTTTTCGTTGCTGATGTGCTCTATCAGCTCGTCTGTCTGGACCTTGATCTGCTGGTAGGTTTCTTCCTTCATTTCGTTGCTCCTGAACTGGAGCTTGGCGTCAAAGAGCACTGCCTTGATGTTCTTGGATTCTGCGTCAAGCTCTGCGAGGCGCGCGTTCAGCCTGTCGTCGACCTGCTTTTCGCCGCCTTCAATCTCTAGGAGCTTTTTCTCGTACTTTAGGGATACCAGCTCGGCGTCTTCCTTCATGTCATCTTTTTCAGATACAATGTCCTGAAGCGCCTTTATCCTCTTTAGCGTCAGTGATTTCTGCCTCAGCAGCCTCTGCGCGTCCAGCCTCCATTTTGGAATAAAGAAGACATAATCGCCCTGGATCACGAGCTGCTCGTACGGCAGTTGCCTCAAGCCGCCAGAGCCGCAATCGACCCCGACGGTCTCGATCTCGCCGTCAATCTCGGTTATTATGCCGACTACTTTTCCGATGTAAGTACCATAGATGTCCTTGACCTGCTTGCCTACAAATCCGAGCTTTTCTTCGCTCATGCGAAATCGTTGAGCAAGATGGTATAATGATAACGGTGTCAAAATAGTTGCATTATTTAGTAAGGGCATTTTGCTATTCGCGGCACAACTTTTTATTGGACGTCCCTCCGGCTAGTTCTGTTGTTTGACAGCAGGGTGTTCCTTGACAGCTTTACAGAAGAGGAAAAAGCCGAGCTGGAGGGTCACTTCTCAAATGCCGACAGGGCCGTTTTTGCGATAATCACTCCGAGGCAGGTGGACAGGGGGGCGCTCATGTCCCGCTACTCCCGGACCGACAAGACCATGCGCAGGGTGTTCCTCGACGAGTTTGCGAAGAACCCCAACAGGGGCGAGGAATTCTACAGGCGCGTCCTACTAGAGTACGGCGACGACTCTGTGGCCGAGCTGGGCGAGGCTCAGGTCGCAGTCGAGGGCATTTCCAACATCGCGGCCAAAAAGATCGAGGACCGCAGGATCGGGCTCTCGTACCTGGAAAAGTCGTCCCGCTACGTGGCGTTTGACCAGAAGGTGGGCGGCCACTATCGCTACGTCAGAGAGGGGAGCATCATGGCTTCGCCTCACGCCGACAGGTACGTCGAGGCGTGCGACCATTCTTTTGACACCTACAGCAGGAGCATCCAGCCGCTGCAGGCTTTCCTGAAGGAAAGTGAGCCGATAGAGCGGTTCAGCTTTTTCGACTCTGCTTCGCAAAAGGAAGCGCCCTTTGGCCAGCTAAAGTCCGACAGGGACATCGAATCGGCCAAAAAGATTTACAACATGACGATAAAGGCCAAGGCGCTTGACCTGCTGCGCGGGCTCTTGCCCGCGTCCACTATGACAAACGTGGGCGTCACCGGCAACGGCAGGGCGTTTGAATACCTGCTGACCCTGATGTATGGGTCAAAGTTGAAGGAGCTCAGGTCTATTGCCGACCAGCTGTTCAATGAATTGAACTCGATCATTCCCTCCTTTGTCAGGCGCGCAAACGACAGGTACGGTCAAGCTCTGCAGGAATACGTCGCAAAGACTGAAAATGCGGTTGGCAAGTTAGCCAGGTCATACCTGTCTGGAGTCCCGCCTGAGGACAGGCCTGAACTCGTGAGGCTTCTTGACTTTGAGGACAATTTCCAGGCGGAAGTGAAAGTCGCTTCCGCAATCCTGTACGAGCAGGCGCAGGGCCAGTCGCTCCACCGGATAACAAATTATGTCAAGTCGATGCCGACTGAAGAGCGGCACAAGGTCATCAGGACGTACACGGAATTCCGCGCAAACAGGCGTCACCGGCCTGGCAGGGCGTTTGAAATGGTCGACTATACCTTTGAGCTGTTCACAAATTTTGGCATGTTCCGCGACCTTCACAGGCACAGGGTGCTCACCATGGAGCGGCAATTACTATCTACAAGGCACGGCTACGACCTGCCGCAGGAGCTGACCGACGCGGGGCTCGACAAGGGCTTCAAGGACTGCATGGACACATCAAAGCAAGCCTACGAAGCAATGGCAAAGTCGATGCCGGAGGAAGTGCAGTACGTCGTCAACTTTGCCTATCGCTATCCGTATTTTGTAAAGATGAACCTGCGGGAGGCGTGCCACATGATAGAGCTCCGCACGGTGCCGCAAGGCCACCCCGACTACCGCGTAGCATGTCAAAAGTTGTACAGCGAAATAAAGAGGGTGCACCCGGCCCTGGCAGAAGGGATCAAGTTTGCCGATATGAACACCTACCAGCTTGAGAGGTTTGACGCGGAGAAAAAAACCGAGAAAAAGAGGCAGGCAGGATAGCCCAGTACCTGGTTTTAAATACCAATACACGGTAGTAAACGTCGTTATTGACCAAACTTTATATATCACCATTGGTTACCATTAAATGGTAAGTAAAATGGTCGACACGAAATCACCAGCAAAAGACGAAGTAAGAGCGAGCGACGTATACGACACAATGAGGGACAACCTCATCAGGACAGTAGACGAATTTGCAAAGGTTCAGCCGCAGTATTCACAGTCAATCTCTAACCTGCAGCTTGACTACATCCAGACAAGCAAGAACATGATCCAGACTGCGTTTGCCGCGCAAAAGCAGTTTGCGAACAGCCTGAACGTCCCGGCAGTGCCATACGGCGACCTGTTCACAAGACAGTCGAACGAAATGACAAACAACGCAATCAGGTCTGTTGGCATCAACAACCAGCTGACAATCAACGCACTGGACGCGGCAAGGGAAAACCTGAAGATCTACAACAGGACAGTCGATGCAGTGACTGACTTTTCCACCAACGTCGCAAAGGCGTGGACTGCGTTCTTTGCGCAACAGCAAGCACAGTTCACAAGGCAGTAAACCTGCCCTTTTTCTTCTTTTTTGGCATAGTTAATAAATAAGTTAGAATCCATATCATCTCGTGACTGCCACCGTAACCGAGTACGTGTGCGAAGACTGTGGCACCCTATTGCGCCACACCAACCCAAACACGCTCGAAAGCATGAGGGACGTTCACAATCAACTATGCATTGTCAAGAGGCAAAAGACGATGGCCGCCCAAGTGGCTGTGCCAAAGCCGGCCGCGGCCCCTGCTGCATCGGCCACTCCGGCGGCCGCCGCTCCTCCACCTGCCATCCCGGCAACTCCGGGCGCGCCGGCCGCAGGCGGGCCGACTACCATTTCGCTGGCTGGCGCAGGCACGAGCTATGGCAAGGTCGAAGGGCCGATTGACCAGAAATTCAAGGACAGCAGGAAGCAGGTAGGCACCTTCCAGGGCATTAAGGTGTGGGGCCCGTACGACGCTCCCGGCCAGCTAGGAATCTGGGGCGACTATGTCTGCGTTGACTTTGACATATGTGTCGCAGACGGCGCGTGCATCGAAGCATGCC
>DASTTF010000009.1:0-8659 GCA_035760305.1 Nitrososphaera sp. | reverse complement strand
ACTAGTAGATATTTCCGGTAGCGCTATTGCGCTTCCTGCGATCCGATCATCGCGTAAATGTTTTGCAGGTGCGCCGCAAGGTCTGTAAGCACTTCGATCTTTCTTTTCGGATAGTTTGCGAAACGCAGGACGCTGTCGATGAACTCTGGCACCTGTATTGTCGCTTCGCCGGGCACTTCGACGCCCTTGCGCGTCAGCAGGTACGACTTTATCACAGATCCTGTCTGCACCCCGTTCAGGAAATAGTTCTTGTCCTCCTGCATGGTGGCAGACGCCCTAGCATAGTGGTCCTTGAGGGCCTCCGCCTCGCTGGCTATTTGGAGCTCCAGCCTGTTCATCGCCTCGACGAGATGATGAATCCTTTCGGCTATCCCTTCGGTCACGCTAAACATCTGCCCGTCCTACATTAAAAAGTTGTACTCCAAAAAACGTACTACAAGTATAGAAGAATCGACTAGCAAATTATTGAAGCAGAGTTAAATAGACAACAGCTAACCGTTCTGCAATGGCAGATCTTGTACTTGACGCGTACGACCGGTTCGTTGTCCTCTACGACATGCTCGCGCTGGTGAATGAAAACGTGACTGGCGAGTCGGCACTGGCGTCGTCGGCGCACCTTTCGCCGGGCGTCGCCGGCCGGATGCTGGCGTTCATGCTCGCGCAGGGGTTTGTAAAAACGGCTGGAAGCGATAGCGAATTCCGTGTGACCGCGCTGGGCTCGAACTTTTTGCGCGAATTTCAGGGCACGAGGAAATTCCTTTCCTAGCCCTTACTGGACGTCTACTTTTTCTTTTGCCGCGTTCTTGGCTGCCTGCTCGTCCAGCTTTCTCAGCTCGCTCTGCAGAAAATCCCTGTACTTGTCGCGCTCTGCCTGCGTCATAGAGTCGAGGTTCGAGCTGAGCGCCGAGCCGATTGTGGTCACCCTGTCGATGAGGTCCATCGCCATGAACTTGCCGACGTTGCCTACGCGCATCATCACGTCGATCTGCTTTTGTAGGATGTTGCCAAATGACTCCAGGTCGGAAGTGATCTCGAGCCCCTTCTTTGTGATCGCGTACCTGCCGTCGTCTTCAATCACCAGGCCTTCTTCGAGCAGCCTGCCGAGCAGCGGGTAGATGAGCCCCGGCGAAGGCTTCCACTTGCCGCCGCTCTGCACGGTGGCCCTGTCGATTATCTCCTTGCCTGTCATGGGCTGCTCCTTGAGCAGAGAGAGGATGTACTGCCTGGAAAAGCCCCTCGGTATGGCGCTTCCCACTCTCGATAACCATTCTGATATCATATATCGCTAGTAACATCGCTAGCGATATAAAGCTTGTGGATTGACGTTCCACTCTTCGAAATTAAGGTTATTTTTCACACTGGTAATTCTTAGGCGCATTTTGCCATTGCTGCGCGGCTGTTAACTTCGGTGGATAGCGCGTTAAATTAGGGTGATGAAAATAGAGATTCTGTAGTTAGCGGGTGATAACCAGCAACGAGTTGGCAACCGTCACCCGCCAACTTGACAGAACGCAGTTCTGCCACATACAGGAAGCGCCGCCTTTCGTGGAAAAGAGTATCAAGCGGAGCGGCTACTGGATACAAAAGATGGAAGGCTGCCCCGCGTTGCCGTTCTTCGTGCTAAAGCTGCTTCCTTCAGAACCATATTCCTTTACACCCAATATCTTTTATAATGGGCATGGCTAATCCCCTGCGTGGCAGAACAGCAGTTGCCGAACCTGAAGCAGATGCACTGGGACATTGCAAAGCTTCTGGAGCTGGGCGTCGATGAAAAGTTCATCCTCGAGAGCAACATCACGCCAGAGCAGGCGAGGGACCTGGTCAAGGGCCTCTTGTACCTGAAGGAAAGGTTCGACAAGGACAAGGAATAACCGTTTTTCAAATCTGCCATCCCGATGGCGCCGGAAAACATTTCAAATTAGTCGCTGTACAAATGTCACTTGTGTTAAATATTGTGTCAACTGTGGCAGAGCATGGATGTGGATCGCTGCAGGTGCTACTGCTGCGACCTCTAAGGCATGCTCGCCGTGCTGAAAACGGCGGACGTTGAAATGGTGAGATTATGAGCGGCCAAGCATCAGCATGCCGCCCGCAATCTTTTCCTCTGCCTACAAACGCACCAGATCGTCTCCAGCCGAAATCATGACCACCGCTCCGCTTTCTCCACCAAGCGCCTTTTTCATTCTATCTACAACACTCTCGACATCATCAGAATTGACCACTGTTGCGACAACCCTTCTCGTAGTATATGCCATCTCCACTGTACCGCTTCCTCTGCCAGAGGCGACCCTTTGCGATTCTTTGCTAGCGCCCTTTACGTCGTATATCGTTGCTTCAAGACCTCCTGCTCTAAGGGCAGTTACGATTCCGTCTACGTTTTCGGGCTTTAGAAGCACCGCCAGTCTCTTCAAGGAAGTCCTTGACTTGCTGCCTGGCCTTTCGGTGTATGTCACTTCAAAGGGCAAATTCGATTTATCTTTGACCATGTCGTTTTCAGACTTTTCTGAAACCAGTAAATAAGGTTATTTTTCTTATTTGAAGAATTTTATGAAATTAACATAAAACAAAGCCGATATGGCGTTTTTGACCTGTTTTCAGATATCCCTAGATTTTTTATGATGATATAATAAAAAATATGCAAATAAATGTTTGGTTTGCTTCTGGCAGTTCTGTCGTTTTAGAAAGTTCTGTTCACAAAGGAAAAGGGTGCGCTAGCACCTCTCCCCCCTTGTGAGTGAAGTATTGTTGAATATTTCAGCAAGCAATCTCGGCGGCCGGCAGCCTTTTACCTTTGTCTGCCGCGCTTATGACTAGACATAAGCCCTGCTGACGTACAGCGCCGGTCTGCCGGCTACACACGCGCAGTACGCACTCTGCATCTGAAACGAGCACTGTTAATGTAACAACTCTGCGTTAGCGGTGCCATGAGCGTATTCAAAACAACTGCGAGGATCGCCACAGGCGACTACCCAAAGTCGCTCTTTAACAAGGGCGTCAGGACGCAGGACGAAGAGCACGTCGGCCACGTGATGAAGGAAACCGGGGACAGGGTCGTGGTCTTTGGCAAGCGCGGCTACAGGTTTGACATACCAAAATCTGCAATCATTGCAGTCGGGAGGAATGTCATACTCGGAATGGACTATGCAGGCGTATTCCGTCATCGCGTCGACAGGGGCGCGCCGCTGCCGGAGGGCCCGATGGTCAGCTAAGCGTTTTATAAAACACCTCCTCCATGTACAAAAAGTGGCGGCAGAGCAGCTATTCGTCAGCATCGTCATCATCCTAGTCGCCGCCAGGGTCCTCGGCGAGCTCTTCCAGCGGGCAAAGCAGCCGCCGCTGGTGGGCGAGCTTCTTGCCGGGGTCATAATAGGCCCGTCGATACTGGGGCTGGTCATCCCGAGCCCCGACCTCCAGGTCCTCTCAAACCTCGCCGTGTTCTTTTTGATGTTCCTGGCGGGCCTCGAAATGGACCCGCGGGAGATAAGGCGCGCAGGCAGGTCGGCGATCATTATATCGATAATCGCGTTCTTTGTGCCGCTGCTGGCCGGCACATACGTGTCGCTCCAGTTCGGTCTTGCGAGCGTCCAGGCGCTTTTCATGGGCCTCCTCCTGTCGATCACCGCGGTGCCGGTGAGCGCCATGGTGCTGATGCAGTTTGGAGTCCTGAACAGCCGGCTCGGCAACACCGTCATGACAGCTGCAATTATCAACGACATCATGTCGCTCGTCGTGCTCTCCATAATCCTCCAGATATCTGCAGACGGGGGCAGCGGCCAGATCAACCTTGGCGACCTTGCGTCGTCCGGGGTAAAGATAGCAGCGTTTCTGGGCGGCATATTCCTCTTTGACATACTGTTCAGGAAAACCGCCGGCTGGCTTCCGAGAAGGATCGAGCCCTTTTTCAAAAGGCTCCAGACAAAAGAGGCCGCGTTCGGGGTACTGCTCATAACGACGATAACGATATCGCTCATCGCGCAGGACATCGGGCTCCACTTTATCATCGGCACGTTCTTCTCCGGCCTAGTGGTCTACAAGGAGATGATCGGCCGGCAGAATTTCAGCAGGGTCTACGGGACCATCTCGGCCATCACGTTTGGCTTTTTCGCGCCGATATTTTTCGCGCTCATCGGCATAGAGTTCAACGTCCAGTCGCTCCTCAACGCGGTCCCGCTGTTCCTCGCGCTCCTTGCAGTCGCCATAGCCACAAAGATAGCGGCAGGGTTTGCCGGCGCAAAGATCGCAGGCTTTGACCGGGAGATAAGCCTCTCGATAGGATTCCTGATGAACGGCAGGGGCATGATCGAGCTCGTCATAGCTGCGATCGGCTTTGCCGCCGGCATACTTGACCTGACGCTGTTTTCAATCGCAGTCGCGATAGGCCTCGTCACCAGCATGCTTGCGCCCATAACGTCGCGCCCCTTTGTCAGCAAGGCAAAATCAATGGGGAGCGAAGCGGTAGAGGTCAAGGGGCCGCCAAACGAGCGGCATTCAGGGACCGAGTAGCCGCTCCATCCTTTCCTTTGCCGGCGCAGCCTGCTCCCACAGCGTGTCAAAAACGTGGCGCTGCTGCAGCACGAGCTCTTTCAAGTCGCTACGCACGAGGCTTGCTAGGGTGCCTCCGCGCATCGCTCCTGCTACGTACTCTGTGTCGCTGACTGCAAAGTTGCCCCTGATGCCGCCCAGGTGGCGCAGCTCTGCAAACTGCATTATCTTCATGCAGTGCGGCAGGTTGTCCTTTGTAATTTCTGTCACGTACTGTATCCTGACGCCGCGCTTTTTAGCTTGTACGTATCCCTGCCTGACCCTGCCAACGGAAAATGCCGGGAGCAAGGAATCGACGCACGCCCCCCAGAACGTCTTGGTGCTGGCTTGGAAACTCTCGATCGCCTCTATGATCTCCTGCTCGTCGGTCAAGACCTGTGTGCCGGGCAAACCTGCGTCTACTGGCGGCGCACCATCTTATATTCTCTTGAAGTTACTCAAGCTTTAAATAAATTGGGGTGGTTTTTGATAACATGCGGATAATGGCAGTCGACGACGAGCCCGACATCCTAAAGATAGTGGAGATGTCGCTCGCAAGGTGGGGCTATGTGGTCGACGGCTTTACCGACCCCGTAGCGGCCCTCGACCACTTTCGCGCCAACGCACCGGACTATGCGCTCATACTGACCGACATCAGGATGCCGGAGATGAGCGGCGCGGAACTTGCAAGGCGCGCCAAAAAGATCAAGCCCGGCGTCAAGGTCATGATCATGACGGCGTTTGAAGTCGACAGGGATCTGAAGCAGGCCCTGCCGACGATAGAAAGCAGCGGCTTTCTGCAAAAGCCGTTCCACACAGCGGACGTGTGCGTCGCCGTCAAAAGGCATCTGGCCGAAGCATAGGCTCTTGCCAAAGGTATAATTAGTCAGAACCAGCTTCAATAGCCAACCACTTTTTGGACAAGTCTAAGGTTTTTGAGGAGGCCCGAAGAGCGGCCTGGGTATCAATATGGACACTGGTGGGCATCGGCATCGCAGAAGTGCTGGTGTCCGTGTTCACTGGCAGCCTAACGCTTTTTGCAGACGGCCTTGACTCAATGGCAGACGCGCTGGTCTCCTTTATCGTCTGGTTCGGCATCAGGATGCTGCAAAAGCCAAAGAGCAAGCTCTTCCACTTTGGCTACGCCAAGATAGAAAGCTTTGCCGCGTTCATCGCTGCCGTGGTCATTGTGATACTTGGCGCGTTCATCATCTACCACGCGTACGAGCGCATACTGCACCCAACGACGGTGATGAATCCGGAGATCGTGATGGTGACGCTCGCAGCGGCAGGCAGCATATCGCTCCACCGCGCCTTCAAGGTAAGAGCCGTGGCGAAAAAGTACAACCTCGTCTCGCTCAACCTCGACGCCAAGAATTCCATCAAGGACGGCACTGCGTCGTTCGTGGGCCTCGGAAGCATCGTCGCCGGCTATTTCGGGGTCCCCTACATGGACGCCGTGGGCGGCATGATAATAGCGGTCTACATCTTTTTCATGGCCTATACCGCGTTCAGGGAGTCGACGCTGGTGCTCATAGACGCCGTAAAGAACCCCGAGCTCCAGCAGCAAATAACAAACCACATAGAAAGCAAGTTCAACGTCAAGGTGGAAAAGATCCTGCTCAGGCCCCTCGGCCACGGCTTTTCCGCGCAGGTCCACATCGAGCTTGACCGGAGCCTGACGCTTGAAAAGGCGCATGAAACCCTGACGCAGATACGCGACTCGCTCATCAAGGACTTTAAGGTAGAGGACCCCTTGGTAATACCCAAGCCAGTGTAACCGTAAAGAGCAATGCGCGCCAACAATGGTCATGAAAGACAAGCCTTCGGAAAAGCAGGCCGGCCCGCAGACGAAAGAGGAGGACAAGCCAAATCTTGAAGACTACCAGAGCGGAGTGGAGGCTAGCAAAAGAGGGACAAAACTAAAAGAAGTTTCAGACGTCGAAGACTAGCTGCGTAGGTAATTTTATAAAACCTATGCCTTTTCCATTCTGCTGATGGTCAACCAAAGGCGGCGCCTGCTAAAAAGCCAGCGAAGGGTCGGCGAGGCGATAACTATTGCCGCCGGCATCGGCGTGACAGTTCTCGGCGCATTGCTCGGAGTAGATTTCGTGGCCTACGCGGGCCTTTGCATAGCCGGCCTCGGGGTTGTCTCGATAATCTGGAGATAATTGACACATGGCCAGCAAAACCGTGATAATCGCAGCCGGCATAATTGTTGCCGGCATTGCCGCAGCTTTTGCAGTGTCGCCCGGCGCGGCCCCGGCTATAGACAAGCCTATGGATACAAATGATGCGGATCAAATAAAGACGCAATTGATGTCGCCATCGATTGCAGGCGCGCCCGCGCTTGGCAGCGACGACGCCAAGGTGACGATAGTGGAGTTTGGCGACTACCAGTGCACGTGGTGCTACCGCTGGCACGAGGGGACCAAGGACACGCTAGTGGCGGACTATGTGGACACCGGCCAGGTGAGGTTCCTCTTCAAGGACTTTCCGATAAACGACCTCTCTGACAGGGCTTCTTCGCTTGCCGCCGAAGCGTCATACTGCGCGGCTGACCAAGGGAAATACTGGGAATACCACGACGAAGTGTACAGCAACTGGGACGGCGAAAACACCGGCTGGGTGACAAGGGCCAGCCTAGAGCGGTTCGCCGAGGACGCCGGCGTTCCGAACCTACTTGCATTTTCAGACTGCCTGGACTCGGGCAAACATGCCGGCGTGGTCAGGGACAACCATAACCTTGCACGTGAGATCGGCCTTAACGCGACTCCGAGCTTTATCGTCCTGGTGGAAGGCGAAACGCCCCAGCTCATGCGCGGCGCCCACCCGTACTCTACGTTTGAAAGGGTCATCAACGAAGCATACGCGAGCTAGTATTCCAGCGAATATTTCTGGCCGACCAGATCCGCCAGGATTGCGCTTGCTTCCTCTAGCTGCGCAGCAAGCTCGGCGCCCTTTTCTGCTATCTGGCGCTTTTGCTGCTCCGCGTTCTGCCTGCCTCTGACCAGCTCTTCCTCGTGCTGCAAGACCTTTTCTTCGAGCTCCCTCGCCCTGCCGACCAGGCCGCTGTCGCTCCGGCGCAGCGAATCCCTTTCTGCCTTTATCGCCTGCGCCCTGTCCTGGAGCTCCGGCAGGGAATTCAGTATGACGTCCAGGTAGTGCAGTATCCTGTCAGAGTCCTTTAGCTGGATCTTGCCGGCACCTATCGACTTGCGGATTTCAAGCAGGAGCGAAGAATAGGGCGAAACGTCGCTTTCATGCAGCATTTTCCACGGCTCGTCTGACATCATCTGCAGGCGCGCCTCCGTCTCCCTTGTGAGCCCGTACGAGTACTTTGTGAACGCCCTTGACGCGTGGGAAAAAAGATCTACCAGTTCAGCGTGGAACTGCTCTTCCTGCCTCGCCGCCACGCCTGCCTTTTGCGCGGCGGCCTCTGCCTGCCCGAATTCGGGAGAAGCCCTGAGCGCGTCGAGCTCGCCCTTTAGTCCATAAAGCTCGCTCTCTGTGTTTTTCATTTCGCCTTCGATGCCCTGTACGGAAGCTTCTGTCGATCTGATGGAAGACACCTTTTGCGAAGCGGTGTTCAGTATGCCGCCGCATTTTACTATCGGCGCGCGCCTTAGCTCAAAATCCGACATTGCCGCCCTGGTTTCGTTCAGCAGCTTTGTCAGCGCTTCAAACTCGTCCTTCATCTTGCCTGCCTGCTTTTTCATGAACGCGTTGAGCATCTTGCTGTGGGAGCCGCTCACCTCTCCAAAGCGGTTCATCATGGCCTCGAACTTTTCCTTGAATTTCCTGGCGTCGTTTGCCGACTGGGGCAGCAAAAGCTCTGTCGACGCTTCGCGCCTGAGCGACGAAATGACAGTTCTCTTTGAATTCTCTGCCACTGACTTGAACCGCTGCTCAAGGTCTTCGAGCTTCAGTTTTTCGCGCTCCATGTCGTTTGCGAGCCCTCCTATGACTTTGAGGGACCGGGCTGCAGACTCTTTTACCGGGGCAAGGCGCGAAGCAAGCTCCTGAACCCTTGCCGACTCGATGGTGCGCAGCAGGTCCTGGGCCTGCTGTATTGAAAGCGCGCCTGCTTCGGAAGCAGACATCGCCGGCCGCTCTGCCAGAACCTCGCTTTCCTTCT
>DASTTF010000008.1:0-11471 GCA_035760305.1 Nitrososphaera sp. | reverse complement strand
TAGCGACTCATTTCTTCTTGCTCTTGCCTCCCTTAGCCTTCTTCTTTTCCTTCCCCTTTTCTGCCTTTGCCTCTTTCTTCTTAGTTTCCTTCTTTTCCTTTGGCGCCTTCTTTTCTTCCTTTGCAGGCGCTTCTTTCTTCTTTTCCTTCGGGGCTGACGCCTCTTCTTCCTTCTCGGCAGCCTTCTTGGGCGCCGGCTTTTCCGCGGGCTTGCCCGAGAGCTTGCTCTTTATTTCTTCAAAATGCGAAGGATAGTCTTCGGGATGGAGGCCGTTCTTCAGGATGGCGGAAAAGCGGGAGTTGTATTCTTCCTGGTTCTCTTTCAGGGCGCCGGCATAGTCGGCGATATGCTGGCCGCTGATTCTTTTCTGCTCTGGCAGCGACTCTTCAGACACGGGCATGTTGACGCCGCCGTCGAGTATGCCCTTCATGCACGCGGCCACCCGGGAGGTAAAGTGGTCCTTGCCGATGTAGAGGACCGCGCTGTTTACCCCCTTGCCAAGCGCCTTCTTTGCCGCGATCATGCCTGTAAGGTAGCACGCCGGCAGGTTGTTGAGGCCGCCCTTCCAGCCCTGTTTTGCGAGCTCCCGGCTGTGCGCGGAGGCGATGACGATGTCGCCGGTCGGGGACGGCTTTAGCACCTGAGCTGCGACGTTCTGGTCGCTTACCTTGACGGTAACAAAAGAGCGCCTGCCGATCAGGAGAGCGGCCCTTCTGCGATAATTTGTTTTATCGTCCCTAATTCTTTTTAGCGTATGAACATAAGTCAACAGCAATCCACCATTTACGATTAGAGAAGCAACGAATGTAAAGCACTTATAAACGTTTTAGGATTACGTCATTTCCTCGTCATTCTCTTTGCAATCGACGCCGCGTACGCGCCCGCCCCGACGCCGTTGTCGATATTTACCACCGCGAGACCGAGCGTGCAGCTCTGCAGCATCGACGCGAGTGCTGCAATGCCGTTTGCGCCAAAGCCATAGCCTGTCGAGGTCGGGACTCCGACTACCGGTATGTCGACCATCGATGCCACCACCGACGCGAGCGCGCCTTCCATTCCCGCCACGACCACTATGGCGCCCACGTTCTGCGCCGCCATTTCCTTGAGCGCGGGGAAAAGCCTGTGCATGCCGGCGATGCCGACGTCGTAGCTCGCTGTTGCTTCGCAGCCCATCGCCTTGGCGACCAGGCGCGCCTCTTCCGCAACCCCGATGTCAGAAGTGCCTGCAGCCATTATCCCGATTTTTGCGCCGGACATTTTCCGGCCCAACGACTTGTCGGAAGCAAGCAGAGTCGTGCTGTTCCTGCCGGCTTCGACCATCATGCCTTTTTTATTTAGCGCGCTCAACACCTTTGACAGCTCGTTCTTTCGTATCCTGCTGACCACTGTCTGGCCGTTGCGCCGGATGGCGGCAAGCGCGATCCTGATGACGTCCCTGTACTCCTTGTTCTCTGCAAAAATGATCTCCGGCACCCCCCTCCTCATCTCCCTGCCGACGTCCAGCTTGGCAATGTCGCCAATCTTTTCGATAGCATGGATAGAGATCTCTTTCTCTACGTCTGAGAGGCTCAGGCTGCCGTTTGCAAACTTGTCCAGGATCGTGTGCAGGTCCATCTGTCAGCCAGCTATTCCGCAAAATGACAATAAAAGGGTTTAAAGCGGAAGTGCCTTGACGGCTTCCTTCACGCTTGCGACGCCCTTGTTAAAGACGTCCTGCTCGAATGAGTCCAGCTTTAGCTCAATTATGCGCTCGACTCCGCCGGCTCCGATAACCGCCGGCACGCCGATGCACAAGTCGGAGACGCCGTACTCGCCTTCGAGCAGTGCAGAAACCGGTATCACCAGCTTTTTGTCCCGGATTGCGGATTCGAGCATCGTGGCGACAGCGTTGCCCGGCGCGTACACCGTCGCGCCCTTTAGCGCAATGACTTCTGCCGCCACTTTCCTAGTCTTTTCAAAGATCTCCACAGCTTTGTCCTTTGAGATAAAGTCGTACAGCGGAATTCCGCCTATCGACGAAAACCGGGTCAGCGGCAGCATGTTTTCGCCGTGCTCGCTTATCACCATCGCCTGAATTGAATCGCGCGAAATCTTGGTCGCATCCTGGATAAAGCTCTTGAACCTTGACAGGTCTAGCATGCCGCCCATGCCCATGACCCTGTTCTTTTTTGATCCGATGGTCTTGAGCGCAAGGTACGTCATCGGGTCAAGCGGGTTTGTGACAACAACAATGGTGGCGTCCTTGGCGTACAACGCGATCTTGGCCGCCACGTCCTTGACAATGCCGGCGTTTGTCTTGAGCAGGTCCATCCTGGTCATGCCCGGCTTTCTGCCGACGCCGGCGACGAGCACAACATAGTCAGAGCCCCGCATGTCTTCATAGTTGTTGGAGCCCCTTGCCACCGCGTCAGAGCCCCTCTCTGAGAGCTGATGGTTGATGTCCATCGCCTCCCCCTGGGGAAGGCCCTGCACGATGTCTAGAAGCAGTATATCCCTGTCAAGCTCCCGCAGGCCGCAGTTGAGCGCGGCCGAGGCGCCGACCTTGCCAGACCCTATTATTGTGATTGTCATACTCGAAATTGCAACCGAGATTACTTATATAAATTGTGACTGGAAGCCGGGTCAGCTTTAAATTGAGCGACATGCCAACTCCAGCAAATTGTCAAAGAAGAAAAGGGACGATAGTTACTTTGCCGCGGACAGGCGCAGAAAGAAAAAGTCCATGATGATCATTATACCGGTTATAGTCGCGGTGGCCGCTGCCAGCGTTGCCGGAGCTGTCTTGTACCAGCCCGCCCAGGCGGCAGCAATAAGCGGGGTGGAATGCAACAGGACGGAGCAGCTCAACTACCACGTCCACACCCACCTTGACGTGTTTGTCAACGGTCAGGAGCGTCAGGTCCCTGACGACACCGGGATACTTTCTTCGCCTTCCTGCCTGTACTGGCTTCACACGCACGACACCACCGGCCTCATACATGTAGAGGCGCCCCAGACGAGGGATTTCACGCTAGGGCAATTCCTTGACATATGGGAGCAGACCAGCGACTCTACGGGGTTCTTTGGCTCCGTGTCCGGCATGAACGCGACGGCATACGTCGACGGCGACCAATTCGAAGGAAACTACAGGGACGCGCCGATGGAATCGCTCGAGCAGATCGCCCTTGTGTACGGCGAGCCTCCCGAAGAGATCCCGGACGACTATGACTTCCAGGTCCAGAGGTAAAAGCACAAACGTGATATAAAGCGCGGGCGCCACCTAGTGTGGCTATGGCAAGGATTGTGGTCATTGATTCGCAGGTAGCCGGGATAGCCGGCGACATGCTGATGGCGAGCCTGGTAGACGCCGGCGCCAGCAAGACCAAAGTCATAGACGCGATATTTGCCTGCCAGGACTTTCTCGAGGGGAGCAAGATAGCCAGGGCAGATTTTGCAAAGGTGGTGTCGCACGGCTTTGCCGCCACGCAGCTGCAGATGAAATACACCGACAGCGTGCACGAGCGCAATGGGGCAGAGATGCACCGCTCGCTTGCGCGCTGCTTCGACTCGCTCGGGCTTGACCAGAGGGCAAAGACCTTTGCGCTTGAGTCACTAAAGACGATAATCTCTGCCGAAGCTGCCATACACGGCGAGAGTTTTGACAGCGTCCATCTGCACGAGGCGTCGAGCATCGACACCCTTGCAGACCTTGTGGGCAGCGCCACGGCGCTGCAGGACCTGAAATTGTTTGACTGTAGGATATATTCGACACGGGTGGCAGTAGGCGGAGGAGTGCTAAAGTTTTCCCACGGCGCGGTCCCAAACCCGGCGAACGCAATCCTTGAGATCTTCAAAAACCGACAGTTCGTGCTGGCTGGCGGGCAGGCTGAAGAGGAACTGACGACTCCGACAGGCGCGGCCATGCTCGTCAACCTGGCGCAGGGAAGCGTCAACCATTATCCCAGCATCGCACCGGAAAAAATCGGCTATGGCGCCGGCACGAAAAAGTTTGAAGGGTTTGCAAACGTAGTGCGGGTGCTTGTAGGCACATCAAATATTGTTTTTGAAACCACCAAGGACACAGTGTGCGTCGTGGAAACAAACGTCGACGACGCGTCGGGCGAGCTCGTCGGCAACCTTGTCGAGCGGCTGTCAGAAGTCGCCAAGGACGTGACTGTCATCCCCGGCACTACGAAAAAGAGCCGGCCGGCGTACCTCATTAGGATTATATCGGAAAGCGCGCAACTAAACAGCGTGCTTGAAGTGCTGTTCAGCGAGTCTGGGACGCTCGGGGCAAGGGTTCAGGAAGTGGAGCGCTACGTGCTTCCCCGGGCTATTCTGACAGTGCCAGTCGACATTAACGGCACGGCGTTTAGCGTGCGCGTCAAGGTCGCCAAGGACTCGGCCGGCAGGGTGACAAACGCCAAGGCCGAGTTTGAAGACGTCAGGATAATCGCGTCGAAGTGCCATATGCCGGTAAAGAGGGCGATGGAGCTGGTCAACGCAGAGGTCATGGAAAAGGTGGGCGGCGCGTGATGGGCAGCTTTGACAAACTGGTAGAGTGGTTCGCCAAGAGCGGCGGCAGCGCGGTGGTAGCGCTCTCCGGCGGAGTCGACAGCGCGGTGGTAGCCCTTGCCGCGAAAAAGGCCCTTGGCAAGAATGTGGTAGCGATAACAGCAGACTACAAGACGCTGGCCGAAGAAGAGCTCGCGACTGCGCGGCAGGTGGCAAAGGAGATCGGCATTGATCACAGGGTGATAGAATACGACGAGCTTGAAAACTCCGAGTTTGTAAAAAACGACGGGATGCGCTGCTACCATTGCAGGACAGAGCTTGGGCAGCACCTCGCCGAGGAGGCGAAAAAGGCCGGCATCTCCCTCGTTGTCGACGGCACAAACGCCGACGACCTGACCGACTACCGGCCCGGCATCCGGGCGCTGCGGGAAAACGGGGTGCGGAGCCCGATGGTCGAGCTCGGCATAACCAAGGCAGAGATACGGGAAATCGCGAAACACTTTGGGCTGTCCATATACGACAAGCCGTCAAACGCGTGCCTCGCCTCGAGGATACCGGCAGGGAGCAAAGTGACCTATGAAAAATTGCAGAGGATCGAAAGCGCAGAGATTATCGTCAAAACGATATTCGGGGTCAGGCAGGTGCGCGTCCGCGACCACGGCGAGCTTGCAAGGGTCGAAGTGGGCAAGGACGAACTGCAGAGGATGTTTGATGTGGACAAGCTGGCACTTCTTGATCGCAAGCTCAGGGAGGTCGGCTTCAAGTTCGTCTCTGTGGACGCGGCCGGCTACAGGACAGGCAAGCTGGTGATGATCGACAATGACTGACCACATCTACCTGGACAGCGCCGCGTCGACGCCGGTCGCAGACGAAGTGATTGCAGAGATGCTGCCGTACATGAAGCAGCAGTACGGCAACCCGTCTTCGATACACAAGTTCGGCAGGGAAACTACAAGGGCGATTCAGCTGGCCCGGAAAAGGGCGGCAGAGATGATCGGCGCGTCTCCCCGCGAGATAACGTTCACTTCTGGCGGCACCGAGGCAGACAACCTCGCTCTCAAGGGCGCGGCGATGCACGCCAGGAACAGGGCACCGGAAAAAACCAGGATAATCACGAGCAGCATAGAGCATGACGCGGTGCTCGAGCCGTGCAGGGATCTGGAAGGCGTGGGCTTTTCAGTCACGTATCTGCCGGTGGCCGGCGACGGCCTTGTCAGGCCGTCCGACCTGAAAAGCGCGATATCAGATGACGTTTCGCTTGTCAGCATCATGCTGGCAAACAACGAAGTCGGCACCATACAACCGATCAAGGAGCTTGCCGGGATCGCACGCCAGGCCGGCGCCCTTTTCCACACAGACGCGGTGCAGGCCGCGGGCAAGATCCCGATCAGCGTCAAAGGCCTTGGCGTCGACATGATGTCGATGTCGTCGCACAAGATAAACGGGCCAAAGGGCGTAGGCGCGCTTTACGTCAGGTCAGGGCTGGAGATATCGCCGATAATCCACGGCGGCGGGCAAGAGTATGAACTGCGGTCGGGCACGGAAAACGTGCCGGGCATTGCCGGCTTTGGCAAGGCATGCGAGCTTGCCGCAAAGAGGATGGGCCAGTACCAGGAGCAAGTATCGGCGCTGCGCGACTACCTCATCGAGAAGGTGACAAAAGAGATCCCACATTCTCGGCTCAACGGATCGCGAAAAGACAGGATTCCAAACAACGCCCACTTCACCTTCTTTAGCGTGAACGGCGAGGACCTGATAATAAAGATGGACGAAAACGGGATAGCGGCGTCCACGGGCTCGGCCTGCTCTGTCAAGAAGCAAAAGCCGTCGCACGTGCTAAAGGCGATGGGGTTTTCCTACGAGGAGATCGCCGGCTCGCTCCGGCTCAGCCTCGGAATGCAGAACACAAAAGAGGAAATAGACAGGACGGTCGGCGTGCTGTCAGGCGTCGTAAAAGAACTCCGCGAGCTTTCTCCCTTCAAAAGCAAGTACGCCTGAAATGTTTTTATTGCGAGATCGGCAGTTGTAAAGGCATGTCTAGCGCATCTCTCTCATCAGTACCAAACATAGGCGACAGGGCCCCGGAATTTGAACTGCCGGACCCGGACATGAAGCCGCACAAGCTGAGCGAATTCTACGGCAAAAAGACGATACTCGCGTTCTTTCCTGCAGCAGAATCGCCGGTGTGCACCGCGGAAATGTGCGCGCTGCGCGACTCGCTTGGCTCGCTCCGCGACCTTGGCGCAAATGTCGTCGGCATTTCGGTGGACGGTCCGTTTGCAAACAAGTTCTTTGTCCAGAACCGCCACCTGAACTTTCCGGTGCTGTCAGACTATAGGCGCGACGTGATCAAAAGATACGGCATAGTGATGAAAAAGCTTGGGCCGCTCGAAGGCTATGACGCGGCAAAGAGATCAGTGTTCATCCTTGACGAAAGCGGCAAGGTGATCTACAGGTGGGTCTCGGACAACCCGCTGGTTGAGCCAAACTACGACGAGATCAAGAACGCCCTCAAGAAGGCGAAAAAGTAGCTATTCTATTATCGCCAGCACGTCGTTCCTTGCGACGCTGGCGCCCTGCTTTACCTTTATTTCCTTCAGGTTGCCGTCCTTGTGGGCCTTGACAGCGACCTGCATCTTCATCGACTCTAGCACGACAATGACATCGCCCTTTTTGACTTCAGTCCCGACCTTTGCTGTAATGTTGACCACCCTGCCGGGGATCTGGCTTGCTAGGTTGCGGTCTCCGCCGCTTGCGCCGCCCAGCGTCGACGCCTTCTCCAGCACTTCTGTCAGCTTGCTGTGCTTTTTCACGGTCAGCGGCTGGCCGTCGATCATCAGCTTTACTTCAGAGCTGCCTGACTGCAGGATCTTTGCGTGGTGGAACGTGTTGTCAAGCATGAACTCAAACTCGCTCGTCCCGGTTTTGAGCAGGCGCAGGGCGTGTTGCTTGCCGCCTATCTTTACCAGCACAGAGTTGTTGTCAGTGGTGCGCAGCACTTCGCCCTCCAACATTTCCGCAAGGTCACCGACTTTGAACTCCATTCTATCCACTCATCTTCCACTTTGACTTTGCAGTTGATGCCTGCGCGGCCCCGGCCTTTTTCACAAATTCCGATTGGAGCAGGACCGCCGCGACCGCCGCGTGTGCCTTTTCCTTGGCCTTTTCCTTTGCCTCCCCGTTCATCTTGTCGAATATCTTGAAGCGATCGAGGTAGTCGGTCGATATTTCGCCCTTGATGAAATTTGGCTCGTCCATTATCGTCTTGTAGAGTGGGATCGTGGTGTTGATGCCCTCTATCGTGAACTCGTCGAGTCCGTTCTTCATCCTGACCCTTGCCTCTTCAAAGTCCCTGCCCCACGCAAGGAGCTTGGCGGTAAGCGAGTCATAATAGCCTGACACGTTGCACCCCGGGTAGAGGTAGGTGTCGACCCTGATGCCCGGACCGTATGGGATGTTGCAGCTGGGCACGATGCCGGTGGACGGCGCGAACTCGTAGAACGGGTCCTCTGCGTTGATCCTGCACTCGATTGCGCAGCCGTTCATCTTCAGGTCTTCCTGCCTGAAGGGGATCTCTTCGCCCTGCGCGACCGCTATCTGCAATTTCACCAGATCCAGCCCGGTCACGAGCTCGGTCACAGGGTGCTCCACCTGGAGGCGGGAGTTTATCTCTATAAAGTAAAAGTTGCCTTCCGGGTCGCGCAGGAACTCTGCTGTGCCGGCGTTGAGGTAGTCTACGGCATCCGCGGCCCTGACTGCGATTTCGCCTATCCTTTCCCTCGTCTTCGGGTCCATCACCGGCGAGGGCGACATTTCGATGAGCTTTTGGTGGCGCCTCTGGATGGAGCACTCGCGCTCAAAGAGGTGGCGGCTGTTTCCGTGCGAATCGCGGATGAGCTGGAACTCGATGTGCCTGATGCGCTGCAGGTACTTTTCAACAAACAAAGCCGCCTTGCCAAAAGCCGCGCGCGATTCTGCCGAAGCCATTTCAAATTCCTGCCGCAGTTGCTTTTCGTCATTGGCGAGCCTGATACCCCTTCCGCCGCCGCCAAATGCCGATTTCAGCAATACGGGGTAGCCGGCCTCGTGTGCAATGTTGGCCGCCTTGTCCACGTCTTCGATGATGCCGTCGCTTCCCGGCACCGTCGGGACCTTGGCCTTTTTCATGACTGCCTTGCACTTCATCTTGTCGCCCGTGACATCCATCGCCTTGGCAGTCGGCCCGATGAATGTGATGCCGTTCTTTTCGCACATTTCCGGAAAATTCTCGTTTTCAGACAGAAAGCCGTAGCCGGGGTGGATCGCATCCGCGCCCGCCGCCTTGGCGGTCTCGACTATCTTGGCCATGTCGAGGTAGCTCTGCGCCGGCGCCGCCGGCCCGATGTGGTAGGCTTTGTCTGCCCTCTTTACGTGCACAGCGCGGACGTCCTCGTCAGAGTATATCGCTATTGACCTTATGCCGATCTCCTTGCACGCCCTGATCACTCTAAGGGCGATCTCGCCCCTGTTTGCAATCAGTATGCTCGATATTTTTTTCGACATGGCGCCATCACAGGTTGATGTTGCCGTGTTTCTTCCACGGCCTTGGCTCCTTCTTGTTTGCCAGCGCGTTGAGCGCCTGTATTATCATCGGCCTTGTCTCCATTGGATCTATCACGACGTCGATGATGCCTTTTTCGGCTGCAATGTAGGGGTTTGCGAACTTGTCGCGGTACTCCTTGGCGAGCTTTTTCTTTGTTTCAGTGGCGTTTGGAGCGTTCTTTAGCTCCCTCCTGTGTATGATCGTAATTGCGGCCTCTGGGCCGAGCACTGCTATCTCGGCGTTTGGCCAAGCGTAGTTGATGTCTGCGCGCAGGTTCTTGCTTCCCATCGCAATGTACGCGCCCCCGTACGCCTTGCCGATGATGCAGGTTACTTTCGGGACCGTGGCTTCGCAGTACGCAAACAAGAGCTTGCTTCCGTTCCTGATTATGCCGTTGTGTTCTTGGTCCGTCCCCGGGAGGTAGCCGGGCGTGTCCACGAGCGTGACGATAGGGATGTTGAATGCGTCGCAGAACCGGATGAATCTGGCCGCCTTGTTTGAAGAATTGATGTCGAGCGCGCCTGCAAGGAACTGCGGCTGGTTTGCAATGATGCCTACCGTCCTTCCGCCCATCCTGGCAAAGCCGACCAAGATGTTTTCTGCGAACAGCTCGTGTATCTCGAAAAAGTCGCCGTTGTCCACCACGGACTTGATGATGTCCTTCATGTCGTACTGCTGATACGGGTTCTCTGGCAGCTTGTTGATGAGGTCGGCGTCGATCCTGTTCGGGTCGTCGTTCGTCTCGACTATCGCCGGCTCTTCGGTGTTGTTCTGCGGCAGGAATGACACGAGTTTCTTTATCTTGTCAAAACAGTCGTACTCGTTCTTGGCGATAAAGTGCGCGACGCCGGACTTTGTCGCGTGAGCTCGCGCTCCGCCCAGCTCTTCAAACGACACTTCCTGGCTAAGCACCTCTTTGACCACTTCTGGGCCGGTGACAAACATCTGGCCGATGTTCTCGACCATAATCACAAAGTCGGTCATTGCCGGCGAATACACCGCACCGCCGGCGCAGGGGCCGATGCTTGCGGTGATCTGCGGTATGACGCCGGAAGCCATTGCGTTGTGGAAGAAAATGTCGCCGTAGCCGTCGAGGCTGCTGACGCCTTCCTGGATGCGGGCGCCGCCAGAGTCGATGATGCCTATTATCGGGCAGCCGACCTTCATAGCGTGGTCCATCGCCTTTGATATTTTCTTGCCGGTCATCTCGCCAAGCGAGCCTCCAAGAACGGTGAAATCATAAGAGAAGACGAAAACCTGCCGGCCGGCGATCGTCCCAAAGCCGGTGACGGCCCCGTCGCCGTAGAATTTTGGCACTGTGGAGTCGTCGCCCCTGTGGGTGACGTACTTGTCCAGCTCTACAAAGGTGCCTTCGTCAAGCAAAAGGGCGATCCTCTCTCTTGCGGTAAGCTTGCCTTTAGAATGCTGGGCCTCGATCTTGTCGTTGCCGCCGCCGCTCTCGGCAGACTTTTTCATCGAAGCCAGGCGCTTGATTTTCTCTTCGTGCATAGAGATGTAGTTAAAGCGAGCAAGTCGTCATATAAATTCATTATTAGCTCCACAGTCAGCAACTCATCAAGGGTCTTGCAAAATACGGCAGGAGCGTTAGTCTGAGATGCTATTCCCTGAGGCCGGCCCGGCCGCCCTGCGCCCTGCGGAAGACGTTCATGCCAAGGTTATAGTTTTCAAAGAGCGACTGCAGGGTTTCGACTTCTGTAGAAATCATTGCAATCTGACCCTTGTTCTGTTCGGGGTCCTTCATGAGCTCGTCAAGCCTTGCCCTCTTTTCGGCAAGGAGCTTGCCCACGTTGTGCTCGTATTCGCTTGACACGTTGCTTGGTGCCAATCATTCAAATTTTAACGTTTAGGCGGCTTAAGCCATGCAAAGGAACGTCATAAGGTCTTCATAGAACCACATTCGGGGTCAGTGGTCTGCATGCCGTTAGCGGTGTTAAGAATGGATTTAGAATTATTTAACTTTACAGGTCACAAATGAATCTAGCCATCTATTATGAGCGCAAATCATTCAATATACCATCTGGCCCAAGCTCTTCTGAATTATTTCACTAAGGGTCTTGAGGGTGATGGGTTTGTCGATAATGCCGTCCACTTTCAAAGTGGGAAGAACCGTTTGTACTTCTGACTGGCTCATTGGAAATGAGCTCATCAAGATAACCTTGGCATCAGAGTTAATCGCCTTGATCTTCCTCGTCAGTTCGAACCCGTTCATGCTTGGCATCCTTATGTCTGAGAGTACAAGCGAAAATTCCTTTGGAGTGTAGCAGAAGTGCTCGTATGCAGCTTCTGCATCTGAAAAAGCGTGCACATTGTAGGCTTCGCTAGTAAGATAATCTTTGAAGATTTTCAGGATATCGGTATCGTCATCTACAATCAA
>DASTTF010000007.1:0-11228 GCA_035760305.1 Nitrososphaera sp. | reverse complement strand
TCTTCGGTAAGCGCGCTCCGGGTTTCGCGTATCGCTTCTTCCGCGTCGCGGATCACGCCGTCCTTCTTTGAAGACGCGACTGTGAGCTTCAGTTCGTCCACGAGCCCCGAAATGGATCGCAGCATCTCCTTTATAGCGTCCATCGTTTCGCCCATGTTGCCGCCGGCGCCGCCCACGGAGCTGATGGTGTTCTTGGCTGACTTAATCGTCTCCCTCGCCTCGTCAAGGACCCCCGAGTTCTTCATCTCCATCGTGATCTTTTCCATCCGGGCGCTCGCGCTGTCGACCGACTCGACCATCTTGCGCATGTTCTCGATGTTTGTGACCATGGCAGGGGCCTTGAGTGATTCTATTATCTCGCGGGCAGTCTTGGCGACTTCCCGTATCTTTTCAAGCGATTCCTGGACGTCAGGCGAGCCCAGCTCCCTGATTATCTCCACAGCGTCTGACGCGGTCTCTTTTATGTCCTTGAGCTTTTCTGCCATCTACAATAGTAACGCGTCCCCGGTTAATTGGAGAGCGGTGAAAGTTTCCGATGCCAATGTTCTATAACATTACGCGACATCGGCCGACGTGACTTTTTCCCTGTTCTTTTCCGCGCCCATGGTCAGTTCTGTAGAGCTGCGGGCGTCGCGCAGCTTGTCATGGTTGGCTTGAGCGGTGCGCGCTGGAAAGCGTAAATTACCCGGGACGCGCATTGTAAACTGTGCCAAAATGCAGCATCTGCGGGATGGCGTTTGCAAAGGCCGAAGAGCTAGAAGAGCACGGCATCGCGGCGCACAATTTCGCAGAGCAGGAATCGTCGCTCCTCAAAAGGGCAGGCGAAGAGAAGGCCTGCAAGAGGTCAAGTGGGCCCTACAGGAAGGCCCGCGCGGCATGATTTTATTATAGCCTGCGCATACAGCACCCATGCAAGCGGCCAGGGCAACAGTCAGGAACGGATACATCATCAGGACAGGCAGGGGCTACTCGTTCCAGGAGCTCAAGGAAGCGGGCATTGACCCGCGGGCGGCAAGAAAGAGCGGAGTGCCGGTCGACGTGTGGAGGCATACAAAGCACTCCGAGAACGTCGAGCAGCTAAAGTCGGTCTCCAAGGCGATCGAGTCGCGCAGTGGAAGCAAGCCCAAGGCAGCCAAGAAGGCAAAAAAGGAATAGCATGGCACCCGTCCCCAAGATCGACAGGCTCGCAGGCATAGAGTGCTACTGCACCAGCTTTGCCGGGACAGGCGGGTCGATCAAGCAGGGGAGCGAAGGGTTCAGGGTGTCCGAGCTCGTAGACGATTCTCTCGCAGAAAGCATTTCGCCGTCCTTTGACGATCGGCACCGCTACCCGGTATACGTCCTTGAAAAGCACGACATCGACTCCAACCACGCGCTCTTTGAAATCGAGCGCGAGTGCCGCATCAGGCTCAGGGTGATGGGCATAAAGGACGCAAAGGCGGTGACGACGCAGTACGCCGGCGCGGACAAGGTGATAAAGAACCCGCCGTCAGAGCTAAAGAGCACGCACACCCGCCTCACGCTGAAGGGCTTTACAAGGCGCCCGCTTGGCAAAGAGTTCCTTGCGGGCAACAGGTTTGAAATAACGATCCACGACCCGCGCTCGTATGACCTGTCGGGATTCGTTCCGGAAATAAGCAGGATCGGCAACTTTTACGGCCTGCAGAGATTTGGAAGCGAAAGGCTGGTGACGCACCTTGTGGGCAGGGAAATAGTCAAGCGCAATTTTGGCCGGGCGGTAGAACTATTGCTGTCTTTTACGACCGAATACGACACTCCGATGAGCAGAGAGATCAGGAGCAAGAGCGCCGACCCGGGCAGCTACAGGCAGGTGCTCAGGACGCTGCCAAGGGGGATGGACATAGAGCGGCATGTGCTCTCCGCACTCGTCGCCGGCAAGGACGCGGTTTCAGCCCTGCGCGCAGTCCCGATCACGATCCGCCGGTTGTTCGTGCAGGCGTACCAGGCCTACATTTTCAACAAATGCCTTAGCGCGGCCATCGCAAACGGCGAAGATTTGCTAGAGCCGGCGGCCGGCGACCTCTGCTTCGAGATGGAAGGGCCGGCCACGTTTGGCAGGATAATCAAGTACGACCCGGCTGCAAAGGCGAAAATGGTGCCGGCGATCAGGATGGCGGGTTACACCTTCCAGCCCGGCAAGGGCAGGTTTGAAAACATCACCAAGACAGTCCTGGAGGAAGAAGGCGCCACTGCAAAGGACTTTTACGTAAAGGAGATGCAGGAGCTGAGCCAGCAGGGAGGGTTCCGGCAGGCGCCGCTATGGTGCATGGATTTTTCCTATACAAGCCCGCTTGCAGTTTCGTTCAAGCTGCCAAAGGGGTCGTACGCGACAACGCTCTTGCGCGAGCTGGTCAAGCCTGAAGACCCGATCAGGAGCGGCTTTTAGCTCAAAACATAATATATGGCGCGCAGCGTGGTATGGTACAGAAATGCTTGGCGGCAGGGACCTGCGGGAGACGATAGAAAAGAGCCTCGACAAGCTGCACGACGACCTGAGCGTCAAGATAGACAAGAAAAACCCGGACAGGATTCACGCGGTAGAGGCTTCCGGCTGCACAAGGTTTGCCTATTACGAGCGTAAGGACCCGCTGCCGACAGACAGTCTGTCTAGGATCTCGATCCTGCTTGGCAGCGCGATGCGCCATTCGCTCAGCAACGTGCGGGGCGAATACAAGGCCGAGGGCCTGTCGCTTGAAGCCGACGCGGACATGATAATGGCCGACGAGTTTGTAGTCAGGTTTGAAGTGGTGCCCACTCTGCCCGAAGTGCCGCACCCGCGCCACCTGTTGTACCTGAACGCCTGCCTCTTTGCGTTCAACAAAAAGGACGGCCTCCTGATCTACATGACGGCGGAAGGCAAGACCGTCGAGTTTTCCATTACAAAGAACAACAGGATGTTTGAAGAGATCGTCAGGAGGGCGAGGGTGCTGAGCACCCTGCTCAAGGACAACAAGGTGCCGATAGTCGAGCCGTCCGAGCTGTGCCAGAACTGCAGGTACTATGAAAGGTGCTACGCAAGAAAGCAGGTAAAGGACGAAGGCTCGGGTTTTATACTGGAAGAAATCTTCAAGAGCAAGAAATAAGAAAAAGAACGTTTCCGCAGCTAGCTCTTTTGGCTTTCTGCGTGTCCTTCGGCCTTTGTGTAGCCCGATCCGTACCTTTTCGCCCTTGCGCCGAACACTACCGCTACGAGGAACACAAAGATTCCGGCCGTCACTGCAAACATCATCATTCCATCTGCCATATCACCAAAATCCACGCCTGAATCTTAATATCCTTATCGCATGGTGATATTCCACGCAATGATATTATCATAAAACGCTATGGGAATGTCACGGTAAAGTCCTTCTCGTAAAAATTCGTCTGGAAGTTCGAGCCCGTCAGCCTGTAGACGTAGAGGCCCTCGACCTCGTACTGGGCTGTGCCGTCGACCATGCTGTCCCAGCTGCTGGCCGTGAGGTTGTTCCGGACTGCTACCTCCGTGTTCCGGAGCGTCACCGTGCTGTTGCTCACTATCGGGAAGTTGTCTGCCTGCCCTCCGATAAAGCCCTCCGGGCTCACCCCGATGTCGCCGGACGTCATCTGAAACTCGCCCACGTACAGCGTGTAGTGGATTGTTTCAAGCAACGCGGTGCCCCTGTTTGGGTTGTGGGCGGTAAAGACGACCTGCACGTCTGCGTTCCTGTCATCCGTCTGCTCGATATTGATCTCCTGTAGCACCACCTGCAGGTCGGCAGGCTGGACCGGGGCCGCGGTTTCCTGGCCGCCGGGAAGCCGGAGGTTTCCCGGCCCCATGATGAAAAATATCGCTATTGCAGCAGCCGCAATTCCGCCGCCTGCCGCATAAAGGGCCTTTGGATTCACGATTGCCTTTTCTCGCGTACGCCCACGCTTTAAATCTGTCGATGATGCAAATGCTTATACTAGCTGCCGCGAAATTTGCTGCCGGCTTGCAGTACCACAAGGCCGCCCACATAGGACAGGAAAGGTCGAGGAAGGCCCAGATGAGGCTGTTCGACTACACCGGCTTTGCCATGCTGACCTACACTATAAAGCAGGGGAAGGCCGGGTTCGACCCGGTGGGCGAAGAAGACATGGCAGGTAAGATGACAAAAGAAAACGAGGCCATGCTCTTTATCTGCGACAAGGACGGCTACGCAAAGGCGCAGTCGAGGCCGATGCCGATCGAGAAGGGAGAAGAGATTTTCAAAAAGATGCTTGCCGACGGCATGCCGGAATTTTCCGGCGAGATCAGGACAGTGTCCTAGGGCCCCATCCGGAACATCCTGACGAGCGAGTATATCAGCAGCCCGATGAACGACCACGCGGCAGTGCTGCCGACAACCATCATGGCGGGATGGAAGAGCATTAACCCGAGCGGGTTCGCCACATTCCACTCTATGTAGAGCATGATCAGCATGGCGGGAAAGTTGAGCTGAAGAACAACATAGGTGAGGTTGCTGTCATTGTACAAACTCAGGGCAGATGTCATGATGCCCGCCGCAAGGCCGTACAATGCAAAGATGTACAGGATTTTCCTGTCGCTTCGCCACCAGTTCACCAGTACAAGGCGCGAACCTGGCATTGTCTATACTATGATTCTCGTCCCTATAGGCTTGCCGGCTATCGCGGTCTTGATCGCCGCAGGATCTGACCTGAGCACCACCGTCGGTATCTTGCTGCGCTCTATAACCTTGAGCGCGACAATGTCCATCAGGTCGTATGCTCCTGCAGCAGAGTTTTCCGCTCCCAGCAGCTCTAAGCACTTTTTCACGGTTATCTCCTTGAACATCTTGGCGTTCTTATTCTTGTTCGGGTCAGAATTGTAAATGCCGTCGACGTCCGTCGCGTTGAGGAACTTTTTCGCCTTAACCTTTTCCGCAATGAGCGCGGCAGTCGCGTTGGTGCTCTGCCCCGGGTGAAGGCCGCCGGTCACCACGATCTTGCCGCCGGCCGCGGCCTTGCCCACCTGCTCCAGGTCAACGGGCACCGCAGGGTACGCGTCGTCGCCGAGCGCGGCTATCAACAGCCTCGCGTTCAGTCTAGAGACCTCTATTCCTAGGATGTCAAGCGACGCCTCGTCGGAGCCAAAGCCCCTCGCGATGTTGATGTAGTGGCGCGCGACCTTGCCGCCGCCTGCAACGACAACAGGCTGCGCCTGGCCGCGGATGTCGAGGAGCATGCGCGCGTATTTTTTTAGTTCGCCCGCCGCGTCGTCCCCAAAAACCCTGCCGGATAACTTTATCACTACGCGCTCAGTGCCCAAGCTTGCCCGCTCCCATGTACAGGGTTTCCTGTTCTCCCAGCACCTTTTTAACAGATCGCTCCACCTTCTCGCGGTTCTCGGCCGTGGTGTAAACGCGCAGCATGTCAAAGAACCCCGAGATCGACTCTACGAGCGGGATCTCGGATACCGGCATCTCGTAGACCCGGTTCTTGTCAACTACAAGCAGCGAATACATCTCCTCCTTGCTCGGAGTCAGGGGCATGGAGGGGGCGCGCGACGCGTCAACAAAGACATAGTTGCTGTCTACTCCGGCCGCGTCCGCGATGCGCAGCGTAAGCGCGTGCAGCGCCTTTCTGTCCATCTTTTGCCTGTCGCGCTTGTGCAGGAATTTTTCGTAGACGCTCTTTAGCAGCCGCCTGTCGCGGTAGTCCCGCGCCATCTTGCCTGAAAACGCGTGCCTGCCGCCGAGCGCGCAGAGCCGCTCCAGCGTCGCTTCGTCTGTGAGCGCAAGGTAGTTTTCGAGCGAAGTGTCAGTGAGCGCAAGCGCCTCGTCTGCGTCAATCATGGCGCGTATGATCATCACCTCCGCGGCCCGCACAGTCTTGTGAAAGTACACCGCCTTGAACATTTCATAGCGGGAAATCAGCATCGACTCGAGCGAGTTGAGGGCGGACCTGTTTATCGCAAGCCGGCTCTTTGAAACTTCAAGCGAGCTCAGCAGCCTGTGGTAGTCGACCTTGGCGTACTCTGCCCCCGTGAATAGCCCGTCGCGTGGCAGATAGTCCATGATGTCGGCCGACAGCCCGCCGGAAATTATCTCGTTCATAAAGTTCACCTTTGACTGGCCAAACGACAGCCTGCAGACCAGGTCTGCGCTGTGGCCGTGCCTGTCCAGGATGTCGGCGATTTCGCCCTGCATGATGATCCTTTTTCCCATCTCCTCGTGGGTGGTGTTGCAGCCGTACTCCAGCACCTCTTCAAAGAGGTGCGAAAACGGCCCGTGGCCGATGTCGTGCAAGAGCGCGGCGAGCCTGAGGTCCTGCACCGCCTCTGCGTGGTCGATGTGCCCCTTGCCGAGAAGCGCCTCGCCGGCGAGCCCGGCTACGTGCATGGCTCCAAGTGAGTGCTCAAAGCGCGAGTGCTGTGCGCTCGGGTAAACGAGGTGCGCGCCGGCCAGCTGCCTTATCCGCCGGAGGCGCTGGAACGCGGGGCTGTCTATGACCTCTTTTTCGACCTGCGAGAACCGGATGTACCTGTGCACCGGGTCGGTGATCTCGCCTGCAAACTCCATCAACTATCACACAATTTAACAGGACTTAAACTTTAAGCTCTTTCCTTACTACCTTCATTATTTCCTGGTGGACCTGCTCTTTGCTCTTGGAGCCGTCGATGACCTTCCACCTGAACTGCTTTGCAAATTTCAAATAGTTCTTGTACGCCCTGGCAGCGAACTTTTGATCCGATTCAAAGGCATCAAGGGTTTCGGCGCGCCTGTTCGTTACGCCCGGGTTGACCAGAACGACGATGACTAGGTCTTCCTTTGGCAGACCCTTGTCGAGCCGGAGGAGCCAGCCTGCGTCCATGCCGTTTGCCGCGCCGTAGATGAGGTTTGACTGCCAGTAGCGGTTCATTATGACGATTGTGCCGCTTTCCACCATGCTCTCTATCTCTTTCTTTTTCTCCCACCTGTTTGCCGAAAACAGTAAGTGTTTCGTTTCCGCCGGGTAGTCGCGCCTGCCGTCAAGGAACGCCCTTATTTCCAGCCCGATCGGCGTGGTATAGTCGGGAAAATCGATTACGACGCAGACCTTGCCCGAGACCTTTATGGCTTCCGCGAGCAGGCGTGACTGGGTCGTCTTGCCTGCCTTGTCCGTGCCTTCCAGCACGATTACCTTGCCCTTTTTTGCCACCGCTTGAGGGTTCATCGAAGCATCAATAAAAAGATGTTGAGCATTATTTGCCACAGGCGCCGGTTCGTGGCATTTTACACGCCCTGAGCGTTGAGAATTTAATCTAAAAAACCAACAAATTAAAATATTAACAGGCATTGTAACAAATGGTCGTTACAGGGGGCTTATTGAGAGTGAAGGACGAGAAATCAACAATCGCGATATTTGACACGTTCAAGACCCGCAAGAACAAGTTTACCGGCGAGGCAAAGAGGCAGCGGGGCATAATCGCCCACCTGGCCACCGAGCAGAGCCCCGAGCTCCGCACCAGGACCTCCATAGCGCACGCCATTGCAAAAGAGCACGGCATCCTGTGGCAGAACATCTATTCCGGCATATTCCGCGACCTTGACGAAGTCCTGATCCCGGCCGGCGTGGTAAAGGAGGGGGGCAGGCTGCCGCTCAGGCGTGGCCCAAAGGCGCTCCAGCTCGAAGGCGTGCCGTTCTACGAATTGACAGACACGGGCATGCTGGTCGCGTCGGCGATTGAGGAGCTTGGCGACAAGCGCATGAAGCTGTTGCAGTCGTACATTTCGACGCTGCCGGCCGGAGATTCGAGCTCCAAGACGATGAAGGAGGGCATGCTTTTTCTGATAGCGGCCGCGCCGTCGTTTGTTTCAAAGATAATCAGCGAATACATTTACGCCTACAGCACCGGCGCGACAGACACGATCGCGCCGCTTGACGCCAAGAAGCTGAGATCGGTCATCGCAAGGCAGATCATAGTCGAAAAAGAGCTCGTCGAGGCTTTCATCGCGATGCCGCAGGACAACAAGGAACTCGTAAGAAACTTTTTCAAGGTTCTGGGCTAGTGGCCTTCGTAGCCGCAGGCGGTGCAGCGGTACTTTTTCTGCTTGCCCTTGCAGCCCTCGCAGCGCCATATCCGGGCGTTCTTGCACTTTGGGCAGCTGAAACTCTCCGACAGCTCGCCCGGCCTAACTTCCTTGCCGCAGGCGTTGCAGCTTGGCATGTCGTACGAACCGGCGTACATTTTTCCGGATGCATATCCTCGCCGGCCTATTTTTACTTTTGTTGATGCGTGAAAATAAAGGATTTATACCATCTTTCACACAAGTTATGCTATGGGCATTGGAGGATACATGGCAAAGGGCCTGGCAAAAGAACTGGATAGCAAATCGAGGGAGTTCTACGAGTTTGTCATGCCGGCTATAGACATGGTGGAAGACGGTAGCGATCTGGTAATCGCGATTGACCTTCCCGGCTTCGCCAAGAAGGACATTAACCTGAGGATAACCGGCAGCGTCCTGTCGATAAGTGCCAAGAGGGACCAAGACGAGGCGCTTGGCACCATCTACTGCAGGCACAGGCCGGCCAAGATAGAGAAAAAGGTCCTGCTGCCGATAGCAGTCAAGGAGGAGGACAAGGTCGTGGGCAAGGCAACGTACGACAACGGCGTAGTGACGATCAAGGTGCCGATACCAAAGTCGACAAACATACCGATAACGTAAAAGAAAAAGAAAAAAGTGCCGGCGCTACCGGCTTTCTCTATTCGACGAACCCGTATTCTTCCAGCTTTAGGTTTTCATCCTGTATAAGGCCGATTCCGGCCACATGGTACTTGAACTCTTCGCCTGACTCGAGGGGATTGGTTTCCTTTATCGCCAGCACGTTTGAAAATGTGCCGGCAGGCGTTTCTATCGTCTCGTTCATGCTCATTATTTCAGCTCTGTCCATGGCAACGCCTGGTGCTGTTTCTTGTTGGTACCTTGATCCGAGCAGAATGGTTCCTGGCATTAGGATTCCGGCAGTTGCGTTGTCTTTGCCGGCAAGCCATTCTCCTTCGTGGCTCACAAGTTCGCCATCTTCATAGTCGTCGACTTCTTCGCCAAAGTAAAAGACGCTGTTTGTTTCCCCGCATATGGCAATGAAGTTCGTCGACACTTCTACCAGCTCGCCGTCTACCCATTCCCTTTCTTCAACTACCCGGGTTTCTATGCCATCGACTATCCTTTTCTCGTTCAGCACGGTGATGACCATTTCTACCAGTTCACCGTCTTCTTCTCCTGCTAGGACCAGCCTGTAGCCGGGCTCCAGTATGAAGAACGGGTTTGTGCCTGTAGAAGTGAAGGTGCAGTTCTCTGCCATGAACGAAGTGGTAAACAGTTTTTCGCCCTCGTCTTCGTCGTCTTCAGCGCTGCATTCTTCATCGTCTGCCTCATCTACGTCGCCTTCTTCATCTTCGTCTTCTGCTTCATCCGCGTCCTCTTCCTCACCCTCTTCATTCTCTTCGACGCAATCCTCTTCGCCGCCAGCGTCGTTGTTGTTTTCGTTATTATTGTTTCCCTGCTGCGCCATTATCCTGTCTATCAGCGAGCCGTTGTAGTGGTCTTCGTCGTCTTGGTTACTGTTGTTGCTTTGGGCAAACACGCCAGAGGTAGTCATGGAGACTATGGCTCCGACGAGCACTGCCATCGCCACGAACGTCAAAAGATTTTTCGTATTCATTGGTTGTAACGCCTTGCCTGACTTAATAACAAATGTGATGCAGTCGGCTAATTGTGCGGCAGGTTCCCGATATAGAGATCAGGGCTCGTTTAGGTACCTGTACCAGAACGTATTATATCGTAACCACAGGAAGAAGGGCAATGCAGGCAAGTTGCCACTACGATAAGGATAATACCTGTCAGCCGCTGAATAGGAGCGAGTAGGTCGGTTGTGGCAGACGAAGGCTCTCATCAGCCTGAAGGCAACGCGACAGACAGGATACTTCTCTTTATTCGGGAAAACCCCAGCTGCCACCTCCGGAGAATCAAAAAGGAGCTCGGCCTAGCGATGGGCACGGTCCAGTACCACCTTGACAGGCTGGAAAAGGCAGGCAGGATAACTTCCCAAAGGCACGGCCTGCACAAGTACTACTTTGCCGCGGGATTCGAGGAGAACGAAAAGCAGCTGCTCGAAGTGCTGAGCAACGAAACCGCGCGCGAGATTCTAATGTTCATCGTGGAACGCAAGAGCCCGTCGCAGACCGAGATCGGCGAATACGTCGGCATTTCATCGGCGTCCGTAAACTGGCACATTAGGCGGCTGGAGGACTCGAAAATCATTGACGGGACCAGGGAAGGCAAGTTCAAGCGGTACAAGCTGCGCGGCGATTCCAGGCAGGTGGTCGCGATGCTGAAGAACTTTTATCCAGGCATCTGGGACAGATGGAGTAACAGGCTCGCGGAAATGTTCTTGTCCATGTCAAGCCAAGCCAAGGGAGGAGAAGAATAATGGCAGATTTCATCCTGCCAATCTGGCTCATGCTCTCCTGGCTTGTACGGCAGGTAGAGGCCGGGATTGATCCCGGCGAAGAAGAGATAGGAAATGAGACAGAGTCCGAAGGCATGGAAGAGCCGGCGATGGAAGCCGAGCCTTTCGAGCCGGTGGAGCAGGCGATCAAGATAGGCATCGCGTCGTTTTCTGTTCTGCTGCTCGGCCTTTCGCTCTCTGCCTACAAAAAGACCGCATTCAAGGGGATACTCTACGCGGCCGTGGCGTTTGGGATATTTGCTGTGCAGATGTTCTTCGACTATCTTGAAGACGCGGTCGAAGGGTTTGAGCAGCCATTCAGCGACGTCATATTCTACGCCATGACCCTCGCCATCCTGGTCTTGTTCTTTCTGGCAGTTGTAAGGCGGAACAGGACCTAGAGCTTCTTTTTCAGCGCGACTGCAACCGCCGCTGCGGCGGCAGCAAAGCCGCCGTACGAAAGGTAGGCGTTGTACGGCAGCATCACCGCCGAGCCGACAAACAGCGCGGACGCCAGTATGCTTGCCGCCAGCGCGCCGGTGTTCCGGTCCTGCCGGCCGTACTGCCCGGCAGTCTCCAAGTACGTCCTGAGCAGGGGCGCGACGCTCACCGAGTCCTGTATGCCCTTTGCAAACCTTTTTGCAGACACCTTTACTTCCTCGATGTACGCGTCCCTCACGAGCCCCTCTTCCTCCAGCAGGTTCGCAAGCACCTTGACGAACTGGAACGACACCTTGTGGTGCTGGTAGATGCCTTCCAAGATCGACGCCATGCGCATG
>DASTTF010000006.1:0-3374 GCA_035760305.1 Nitrososphaera sp. | reverse complement strand
GATGGACCAGATCTACGAGAACGGCATGAGGATACAGGAGGCCGAAATTGTAAAGCACCTCCTGCCTGACATGAAGAGCCAGGTGGTCCACGTCGGCATTGTACAAAAACAGACCGACGCCGGCGAGATGACGCGCTTTAATGCGCTCGTGGCAGTAGGCAACGAGGCCGGATGGTTTGGAATCGGCAAGGGCAAGGCTTCTCAGATGAGGGTTTCGATAGACAAGGCTACAAACGCCGCTTTTCTCAATGTCATCCCGGTAAAGCTGGGCTGCGGCAGCTGGGAGTGCAAGTGCACCCAGCCCCATTCCGTGCCTTTCAAGGTACGGGGCAAGGGCGGCAGCGTCACGCTGGAAATCATCCCTGGCCCAAGGGGGCTTGGCATCGTGGCGGGCACGAACATCAAGAGCCTGCTAAAGCTGGCGGGGCTGAAGGACTCGTGGACAAAGTCCTTTGGGTCTACAAACACAATGTCGTCGACGACAAAGGCGATTTTCAACGCTCTGCGGAGCACCTACAGCGTAGGTTGAGACTAGTATGGCATATCTCGTAGTCAGAATAAAGGGGACGGTCAACATCCCGGCGTGGGCCCAGAAGACCCTTGACGGCCTGAACCTCGACAGGCGCTTCCGCGCTACAATAGTGCCGGAGAGCGCCGAGTACCTCGGCATGCTGAGGAAGGTCAAGGAAGAGGTCGCCTGGACAAAGGCAGATGCCGGCATCGTGAAGGAGCTGCTTGAAAAGCGCGGCAGAAAGACCGGCTACAAGCCGATAAGCAAGTCCGACCTGCCAAAAGAGTACAAGAGCATGGACGACCTTGCGACTGCAATAGCAGGCGACAAGGTCGCGATAAGCAAGCTGGAAGGGATCAAGCCGTGGTTTGCGCTCAGCCCGCCAAAGGGCGGATTCAAGAGAAAGACAAAGACCCAGTACGCGCAGGACGGCGTACTAGGGGAAGACGGCGAGCTCGTCGAGATAGTCAAGAGGATGCTCTAAGTGCAGCAAGACTTAATTAAGGTGCAGGCGAACGTGATAGCTAATTCCAGCACGGTGATGATTTATGGCTACTAGATTTAGAAAAAGCAGGAGACAGCGCGGCAGCCGGTATTGCGGCTGGGGCCAGGTCGGCCAGCACAGGCAGGCCGGCAGCAGGGGCGGCATCGGAGGCGCCGGTAAGCACAAGCACTTTTTCATACGTACAGTCATCGAGGAGCCGGACCACTTTGGTCACGATCCTTTCAACTCTTTTAACCGCAACCTGGTGCAGAGGTGGGTGAACGTCCGCGACTTGGACGCCGTCTTTGCGAAACACGGCAAGGCTGACGAGAGCGGCAAGGTTGTCCTCGACCTGACCTCGCTGGGCTACGACAAGCTGCTGGGCGGAGGCTCTATCAGCGGGGCCTATGCGATCAAGGTAGCCAAGGTGTCAGAGAGTGCCAAGAGCAAGATCGAGGCCGCAGGCGGCGAGGTTATAACAGATGAGCAGCACGACAACACGTGAGCACGGGCTAAGGCGGTTCATAAAGGCCGCATCTGTCTATGTCCCGCAGGTCCCAAAGCCAAAAAGAAAGATTTCACTAACAGAAAAATTCGTCTGGACAGGCATCGCGCTTTTCGCCTATCTTGTCATGGGGCAGATACCACTCTATGGCGTCACCGACGACCCGCGCTTTGACTTTCTCGCTTTTGCACGCGTAATTTTCGCCGCGCAGCAGGGAACGCTGATGGAGCTTGGCATCGCGCCCATAGTCACGGCAGGCCTGCTCATGCAGCTGCTAAAGGGCTCTGACCTGATCAAGCTGGATTTTAAGAACCCGGATGATCGGTCGCTCTTTACGTCGGCTACAAAGATAGTTACGCTGATAATCATAATCGCAGAGGGCGGGCTCTACGGCTTTAGCGTCTACGGGCCGCTGACGGCGCCGGACGCCCCGCTCGCCATCTATGTGGTCATGGCACAGCTCATAGGCGCAAGCGCCATAGTCATGCTGCTCGACGAGATGATACAGAAGGGGTGGGGCGTGGGTTCAGGCCTCAGCCTGTTCATCATGGCCGGCATTGCCCAGACCATACTCTGGAGCGTGTTCAGCGTCGTGCCTGCAGACGACGGGCCGGTGGGCATATTCCCCTTCACGATACAGGCGCTAGTCAACGGGAACGGCGAGGACGCGATATTTCGCGTCGGCCAGCTGCCGAGCCTCTTTGTCCTCGCGCTGACCATAGGGATCATACTGGTGCTCGTGTATATCGAGGGCATCCACGTGGATGTCCCGATAGTGTCGACGAAATACAGGGGCTTTACGGCAGTCTACCCGATCAAGCTGCTGTACACTTCGGTCATTCCCGTCATACTGGCGTCAGCGCTCATCGCCAACGCGGTCTTTATGGGCCAGATGATGTGGGCCAATTACAACCCCAACAACACCAACCCGATATTCAACTGGATCGCGCAGTTCGACCCCAACTCGCAAGGAGGTCAGGCAACGCCTATAGGCGGCATACTGTATTACATCACCGCGCCGAGGGGCCTGGACATCGCGGCAGCCGATCCGATAAGGGCGATCGTGTACGTATTATTCATGACGGCCATCGTCACCGTCTTTTCAAGGCTATGGGTAGAGCTGGGCGGCCTGTCTGCCCGGACCGCGGCGCGCAACCTGCTCGACGCCGACGTGCAGGTGCCCGGTTTCAGGCGCTCTGAAGGGTCAGTGGAGACTCTGCTCAACAGGTACATCCCCGCGCTAACACTGCTTTCCGGAATGATCATCGGACTTCTCGCCGGCGTTTCTGACGTGCTCGGCGTCCTTGGAACCGGAACCGGCATCTTGCTCATGGTCAACATCATGGTTAGCTATTACCAGACGCTGGTCAAAGAGCAGGTTGACACATACATGCCAGGCCTGGCGGCTCTACTTGGCAGAAAACAATAAACGCGCCATAATCGTCGGCATCCCCGGCGTGGGCAAGACCACGGTCATCACCCGCGCGGCAGAGATGCTCAACGAAAAGCGCAAGACGACGGTCGTCGTGTTTGGCACGGTCATGTTCGAAGAGGCGAAGAAGATGGGCCTGAAGAGCCGCGACGAGATGCGCAGGATGCCGGTCGAGGACCAGCGCCGCCTGCAGGAGATGGCAGCGCAGTGCATCGCCGAAATGAGGGACGACATCGTGCTGGTCGACACCCACCTTTTTATAAACACGGGGGAGGGATACTACCCCGGGCTCCCAATGCGATTGCTCAATATCTTGAAGCCGACCAACATGGTCATGGTCGCAGCCGACCCGGGCGAGATTGCGGAGAGGCGCAAGTCCGACCAGACCCGCCAGCGCGACATTGTTTCCGCGGAGAACATCCAGAAAGAGCTTGACATCTCA
>DASTTF010000005.1:0-18403 GCA_035760305.1 Nitrososphaera sp. | reverse complement strand
AGGGTCATTCTTGGGAGTATGGGCTTCGTTCAGTCATCACAAAAGACGCAACAGTATCGGACACCAAAAGGCTTATCTTGGTTACGGTGCAAAGTAACGTGTAGATGCTGCTGGAAAGCGTGCTCTCCATATTTACACAGTCGTTTGGGCTGACGTACTCGTGGCTGAACGCGAACCTGATCAGCCCCTTCATGGCGTTTACGCGGGGCTTTGAGTTCGCCGTGATATTGATGGCGGCGGTGCTCTTTTTCATGATAAGCGTCTTTCTGGTCCTCCGGCAGGCCAAAAAGCTGCCAAAGTCGTACGCTGTCGAGATAGTCGACCTGTACGGAGAGCAGGTTTCGATAGACGGCGTAAGGCAGGCCTTTGCGACGCACGACGCGGCGGAAAGCTACGCCAGGATGTACCGCAGCAACTTTGGGTACCAGTACCGGTTCAGGGTAACCGGGGTCGCAGATCCGGGCAAAAGTTAATAGCCGTTTGGCTTTGCGAAATGCCTGATGGTCGACCTGTCGTCGTATCTTGCAAGCGCGTCAAAGATCTTTCTGGCTCCAAACACTTCCGATCAGGAGCTCGTGGACCGGGCGAAAAAGAGGCTTGCAGAAAACGGTATACAGCAGGACAGGATAGAGGTCAACTATGACATGCAGCTCCTAGGCACGGGCGACCTTTACATCAGCTACGACCCGCCAGATCTCGTAGTCAGGGTGGTGTACGAAAAAAAGCCAAGCGGGATGGTCAAGATGAAAAGCGCGGCAATGATCAAGCTCTAGAGCATCTTGCGGAGCGCTTCTGCAAGGCTATTTACTGAATGTTTGTTTTCCGTCCCGTCCTTCATCGACCTGACGATCACTTGGCCTGCTGCGATTTCGTTTGGCGCGACAATCACCGCAAGCGCGGCGTTTTTCATCGACGCGTCATCCAGCTGCTTCCTGAGCGCCCTGCCCAGTATGTCATAGTCCGCGGCTACTCCGCCTGCGCGCAGGGCTGAAACAACTTCGACGGCCCTGCCCCTGACGTCGTCTGAAGCGTACGCCACATACACGAGCGCCTTTGCAGGCTGCTTCAGTATGCCCTGCCTCTGTAGCGCCATCACTATCCGCTCGACTCCGCCGGCGACGCCGGTGGCGCCGATATCCTTTCTCCCGAACGCTTCAGTCAGCCTGTCGTACCTTCCGCCGCCTACGAGCGCGCCGGACTCGGACGACGGGTCGAACGCTTCAAAGACGACGCCGGAATAATAGTCGAGGCCGCGCACTATTCCAAGATTGACGCGCGCCTGCTCCACCTTCCTTGACCTGAGCGAGTCCATCAGGCCGGCAAATTTTTCCCAGCTTTCAAGCCCCTTGACATCTGCCTTACTGGCCACTTCGCTGACGCTGCCTTTCACTTTTGACAGCTCTATGAGCGCCTGCAACTTGGCAGGTTCTATCCTGTCCTTGTATTCCGCAAGCACCGCCTGCGCGCCCTTTTTGGGCACCTTGTCGACTGCGCGGAACATTTCAAGCATCTCCTCTTCGCTTGAAATGCCGAGTTTCGTTCTGATGTACTGCTCGATCAGCTGCCTGTCGTTTACCTCTATTGCAACCTTTAGCCCCAGCTTTTTGAAGAATGTGGAAACAAACTCGATCACTTCGGCGTCCGATTCCTGGCTGAACGGGCCGTACACTTCTACGTCCCACTGGTGGAAGTACCGGTACCTGCCGGCCTGCGGCTCGTCGTAGCGCCAGACGCCTGCAAACGCCGCCAGCTTTGCCGGCATTTTCAGGTCGCGCCTTAAAGCAACATAGCGGGTTAGGCCTATGGTTAGGTCGAAGCGTAGCGCGACGTCCCTTCCGCCCTTGTCCTTGAAGGCGTAAATTTCGTTTGAAATTGAGGCGCCGCCTTTCGCCTCCAGGGTGGAGAGCATTTCAAGCGGCGACGGCTCTGCAAGCTGGAAGTTGAACAGCCTGGCGGTTTCAAGGAACCTGTCGCGGACATAACTGATGTTGGCAAACTCGTCGGCTTCAATGTCCCTCATGCCACGGGGAAGCTCTAGCTTCACCACATCACTAGCCAGCAGCGCGTTAGCATTTAGATTTTGCGTTGTTTTACGGTAAATTATCGTAAAATAACGTAATAAATAACCGTCACTTCGATCACAGTTACATTGGCTGGCGGCTATCGGTACCTTGACCACATGACTGACGCGGTCATTGAAGCATACGGCGGCAGTCTGGAGGAGGCCTTTGAAAACGCGGCCAGGGGCCTGAACGACACAATGATTGACCTAAAGACGGTCTGGCCAAGCAGGGAAATCAAAATTGCCGCCACGGGGCACGACCTGCATTCACTACTTTTTGACTGGCTGGACAAGGTCATGCTCTTGCTGGTGGCCGACGGGATTGTCATGTCAGAGTTTTCAGTCAAGATCAAGCAAAATGGCGGCTATTCGCTTGAAGGCGTGGCAAAAGGAGAAAAACTGAACCTAGAAAGGCATAGCTACAAGGTGGAGATAAAGGCAGTGACGTACCACGAGATGGAGATCAAGCAGGAAAAGGGAAAGGCCACAGTAAGGTTCCTTCTCGATCTTTGAAAAACCTTAATAGCAAAGCACGGGGCGCTTAGAACATTATGACAGAAGAAAAGGTAAACGTGGTGGGAGTAAACGTACTGAAGCAGAACGGCGCCAATGTTGACGAAATACTAAAAGGGCTGATATACAACGCGTCCGTGGAATTTACGGCATACTATTATTTCACAAACCTTCGCACGCACTGCACCGGGCTTGAAGGCGAGGGTGTCAAGGGCGTAATCGAAGACGCGCGCCTTGAAGACCTGAGCCACTTTGAGTCCTGCATAACGAGGATTCACGAGCTGGGCGGCAGCCTGCCAAACGACGCGATGGAATTTGTCAGGATGTCCGGCTGCGAGTTCCTGCAGCTGCCTGCGCCGACGACCAACCTGCAAGAGATCCTGAAGAAATGCCTGACTGCAGAGCAGGGCGCGATCGTGAACTGGAACAGGCTGTGCAATTTGACCAATGGCAAGGACCCGGCTACCTACGACATTGCAAAGGACATCCTGAAGGAGGAGATCGAGCACGAGTCGTGGTTTCTGGAGCTGATCTACGGCAGGCCGTCCGGCCACATGAGGAGAAAGTTCCCCGGTGAGCGCCCGCACACGCAAAAGCACTCCCGGGCGCTTGGATAAAAAGCGCCTTAGGCCGTTTTTTCTTCTTTTTCTACTTTCTTGACGTAGACGTACTGCATTATCAGGCCGGCAATTACCGCGCCGACTATTGGGCCGACCCAGTATATCCAGTGAAAGTCCCAGTAGCCTGAAACAATAGCCGGGCCAAGGGTCCTTGCCGGATTGACACTTGCTCCCGTTAGCGGGACGCCTACAAGGTGAATTAGAAATATCATGCCGCCGATTGCGATGCCTGCCATCCCTGCGGCAGCCTTTCTGTGGACTGCGGCCATGAATATCGTCGTGACAAGGAAGAACGTGAGGATTATCTCTACTCCGACGCCGGATATCGCGCTGCTGTTGAGCAGTTCGCTTGGGCCGCCCTGCGTGCCGAAGTTCACCTGCCTGCCGGCTTCGGGCAGGATCACCATGTGGGCAACGGCCGCGGCAATCGCGCCTACGATCTGCGAGCCGATATAGCCGGCGCCGTCCTTGACGTTGATGTTCTTTGTTACCATCATGGCTATCGTGACGGCCGGGTTGATGTGGGCGCCAGAGATGTGGCCGAAAGCATAGATCATGATGCCTATTGCGGCGCCGTGGCCAAGGGAGATCATGATTATGCCTTCAAGCGATAATCCGGTGCCAAACAACACTGCCGCGATCGTGACTGAGAGCGGGCCAAAGAATACAAGCGCAAAAGTTGCTATTGCTTCGGCGAGCCAAGCTCGTGGGTTTACCAATACATGCCATTTGCCCAAGGGTTTCTATATAAAAGCATCGAAAAGTGAATCTGATCTACAGATCAGCCGAACCACTGCTCAAGGGACTGGCTGCGGTTAGCCGCCGCCTTTTGCATCTTGTCCAGTGTGCCGCTTACCCTGTCTGCAGAAAAGCCCTTCTCGACGCAGAGAAAGTCCAGGACCTTTTCGCGGTCGACGTCGCCAAACTCTATCCTGTCGACCTTTGGGACCTCTGGAGCAAGAAAGATGTTCCGTATTTCCTGATACGGCACTTCTGGCAGCAGGTGCTTGATTTTTTCGACATTTTCGAGCTTGCCATTTTCCTTTATCAGCTTGAGCGCGGTCTTTGGCCCTATGCCGGAAAAGCCGCCGGGGTTGAAATCGGTCCCGATCAGTATGCCGACGTCTACCAATTGCTCGTGCGTCAGGCCGACTTCCTGCAGCACCTTGTCGTGCTCGAATATTTCCGGCTCTACGTCGACGTAGGCGTTGCGGTTTGGCACCTTGCGCCTGCCGCTGATCGCCAGGTTGCGCACCAGCTTTTTTGCTCCAAAGAGTATCGAATCGTAGTCCTGGCTTGCGGCGGCGTACACAAGGTCGCGCCTTGTCAGAAAAGCGGCGGCCGCTTCGCCGTCGGAAGGCGCCTGTATGTACGGGATGCCGAGATGGGCGAGGAGTTTCTTTGACTCTTCGACCATCCTGTCATTGAGGACTGCGGTGCGGCTGCCGTACTTGCGCGCGTCTTCAATCCTGCCCTCCTCTATCGCCTGCTGGTACTTTTCAGCAGCCTCTTTCTTTATCTTGCCCCTGCGCTCTATCTCTGCCTTTTTCAGCTCGTTTGCCTTGCCGTCAAAGACATAGACCGGCCTGATGTTCTCCATCTGGAGGTTGGTGTTCCTGTAGAACAGGCCGCTCAGGTGGCTGGTTATTTCGCCCCTGCCGTTTGCCAGCGGCTCGCCGGTCGGCCCCCTAATGATGCTGAGGAACTGGTAGATGGTGTTGTAGGCGTCAATGGCAACAGCCTTGCCTGCCAGCTCTTGCAGCTTTAGCGGCGCAGCCGTGACGAGTGGCTTGAGGTCTAGGCCCATTACCTTACCGTGGAATAACGAAAATTTCTACCTTACTGCCTGTAGGTCCTAAGCGTCTGGGCTATCCACTCGACGTCTTCTCTTGTCTTTGCCATTCTCCCTATCTTTATGCAGTCGCGGATGTCCTTTGACTTTAACTTCGTCCACACCGCATCCGCTATTGCCGCCGCAACGTCTGCCGGCACCCCTTCGCGGCCGAGTATGTGGGTGCACACCTGCTCAAACGAGCCAAAAGAGTACTGCTTGAAGTGCAGGACCACGAACCTCGACAAGAGGGGGGTCAGCATCCTGTCCGTGCCGTTGCTCGTTGCAAAGACCCACGTCTTTAGCTGCGTGTTGCGCGTCTTTTGGAACTTTGTTTCAGAAACGATTCCTGTCTCCATCAGGCTCAGGAGCGCCGTCTGGTCCTTCATCGGCATGTGCTCTATTTCGTCAACGATGAGGTAGCGCGGCCGCTTTTCAAACAAATAGTCTATCATGCCGGATTTGGTGCTGTGGCTGCCGAGGGTAAAGTAGGAGCGCTCCAGCTTCATGCACTCTAGCATGAACAGCGTCTTGGCGGATGCCGGCGGCCCTACCAGCAGTATGTGCACAGGCCTGTCAGAGGACAGGGACATCTGGAACAGCTTTTTCACGTCGCTGTAGCCGACGATGCTCTCAAAGAGCGGCTCGCCATTGTCCAGCCCTTCACCTGCTGGCTCGCTCACGCGCTCTTCGTGGACACCAACGGGAAGCTCGTCTTCTGACACTGTGCTGTGGATGCCGCACTTTAGTTTTAGACGTTTCTACTAAATTGTGGTGCCTACGAGCTGAAACTTTCTAGACTCTAGTTGGAAAACGAGCGAATGGTTGCTATCACGTCGCCGCTCAGCTTGAGCGTGTAGGCCGCCGCGTCGTCTGAAGGTATCTTTGAGAGCTGGTCGAGGAACTGCGTCTTGTCCTTGCCCCGCTCGAACATGCCGCCCGACTCTTTGATGCACAACGGGAACTTTTGCATCTTTACTCCCTTTGATCCGAGGTGGGCGATGAAGCGCCTGTACGCGTCGGCGCTGTACCAGTCCCAGTCCCGCTCTTCGCAGTACATGATCCAGACGTCTACCGTGTTCTGGAAAAACGCTTTTTGGCGCAGCTCTTCTAGCGTCATTGCCCTAAAAGTCGGCCTTTTTCATCTTGGAGCCGCACCTGGGGCAGGCGCCGCCCTTGAACCTCTGGCCGCAGGATATGCAGATATAGTTGACGCCACCTCCGCCCCCGCCTCCAAGCATGCCGCCAAACCCTCCTCCGCCCATCCCCATGCGGGCCATCGCGCGCCTGCGCATATAGTAGGAAATTCCTATGAAAATTGCAATCGCCGGGATTATGCCTATCCAGCCGAGCCACAATGTGAGGGCAAGGCTTATGGCAAGGGACACCATTATCCATGCCATCTGCTGACCTATCCAGTTCAAACAATGATCATTGGATTTGTTCTTTTATTAAGTTTTCCAGTCGCGCTCTAAAATGTAATTAACCACCTTTTGGCATAGCTAGCCGTTGCCCAAGCCTGCCGGCACGCCGTCAATCTTTATGCTGTGCGAGACGTGCTACTGGTGCGCGACGTACCTTGACAAGACCCGGGTCGTCGAAAAGTGCCCTGCATGCTCGTCAACAGTCCTTTCCAGCTTTCCGATAATGCCTGACGAGTCGTTCGTCTTCAGCTACGACGCAAAGCGCGGGGTCGAGCTGGACTTTGGCCGCCGGAAATGATCACAGGGAATCGACTATCTCGATTTCCAGGCTGCCGCCGTTCCTGTCGTACGCCCCCATCGTGTCCTCTTCGTACGGGTGGCTGATTATGATCGACACAAAGCCGGAAAAGTAGTTGAGGTCCTCAAGCGACGGCCTGTTAGAGCCGCCGGGGTGCGAGTGCGCGGTGCCAATGTGCGGTATCGTGTACGGCAGGTCGTGCACCGCAAAGCCAGAGTAAAAGGGGCCGCTTTCCGCAAAGGGCGGGATCACGAGCCCGTCGACAATGATCTGGTCTTTTGTGGTCTTGCCCTTCAAGACGAGTATTGCCTCGTTTGGGTGGTGTGCCTTGGACCAGGTGATGATGCCATCGGCCGCCTGCCTTGTGATGACGACGCGCCTCTGCACCTTCTCCTTCTTGAACACTGAAAACCCTGCCTGCGACTTTTATTTTAACATTGGGCATTCTACTAAATTATCTTATAGTAATTTACAGATATGGATAATAACCGGCAATGCATAGCAAGCTCAGCTTGACGACGTCATGTTGTTGAAAAGGGAAAGCACAAAGATACTCCTCCGGAGGGGCGAAGTTGGCAACGACCGCGACGGGACGCCGCTTTTGATAAACGGCAGGGGCGAGGCCTACCGGGTGAACGACACCGCGGTATCGCTCTGGAACATGTGCAACGGCATCACGTTCGACGATCTTTTCCTTGAAGTGCTCCGCATATCGAGCGGCGACGAAGGCGAAGTCAAAGAGTCGCTCGAGCAGATGGTAAGGCAGTTCCAGCAGATATCGGTGATCGAGCTGCGGGACTAGCTCTGCCCGCAGATCTGGAACGCAAACATCACATAACCCGACGTCCTGCCGTTTCGCCTGTACGGGTAAAAGTTGTTCGTCGCCTTTGGCATCAGCTCGCGCTTTAGCGCCAGCGCGTCCTGTTTTGACATCGACACCTTGGCGAGCCGCTCGCCGAGGATCGTCGACCACGGCAGCTGCGGGAGCGTGTCTTTTTTGTTGGCAAACATCGCCACCACCCGATTCAGGTTCTCCCTGTCAAGGGCGACTGCGTAGGTACAGTCGTCGTTTTCGCCAAACGGGTCCGGCAGCGTGTACGGGTCGAGATGCACGTATTCGCGGAACCTGTCGCGGAGATCGTCGGCAAGGCCTGCCGCAATCGCAACGTCTGCCATCGATAGCTTTCTTACTCCCTCGATGGAAGGTGATCCCGATGTAGCCAGCACGGCTGTTACTGCTTGTGCATGACTATATAATTTTTCAGTGCGCATCTTGCCAGTGAGCGTGTTATTTTGGTGCAACGTGCACCATTTCACGAAGGAAAAATGGTGCAATTTTTTTTCGACATTTGCGTTTCTACCAGTTCCAGCGGAGAGGGGGTCGCGTTGCCAGTGCTGCCAGTCCAGCAGTTAGTTCTTTTATACAAGCTGCATTCCCGAGCCGTCCTTGCCTGAAAGAATCCGGCGGGACCAAATGATAAAGGCATAAATTGCAATACCTGTCCACCCAGATTGCCGGGGTACCCAAGCTAGGTAAGTCATGGTAGACCCTAAAAGGGGTCAGCCTCGAGATCACAGGTGCAGGGTTGACGCGCTAGCTGATGTCCTTCGGGACTCGAGGGTTCGAGTCCCTCTCCCGGCGCTCTATTTTTGCACGATGATTTTAACCGCCTATTCTTAGCGAAAACAACACCACTAACGATAACTATCGACATCCGGCACCTGCCTTACAATGTCTTCGCAAAAAACTATGAAAATGGTGAAAAAGAGCGCGAATCAACCCGACGAGACTAGACGCTTTGATAAAGGCAGGATAGACGTCACAAATGTTGGCGACACGCCGATAGGCCGGGCCACTTTTGAGCCGGGGTGGAAGTGGTCCACATCGGTGAAGCCGATAGTACAGACCGACAGCTGCCAGGTCAACCACACGATGTACGTGATATCGGGAAAGATGCACGTAAGGATGGACGACGGGAGCGAGCAAGAGTTCGGCCCCGGCGACACCGGGATCGTTCCGCCAGGCCATGACGCATGGGTCGTGGGAAACGAAAACTTTGTCGGAGTGGATTTCACAGGAGCCAAGTCGTACGCAAAAAAGTAAATCCGACCCTTTCTCTTTATTTTGAATCCCTGCGGCCTGCGCGACAGTTTTAATAAACGCGAAGGACAATCCGTAAAGGGCTTGGGCTACAGCGAAAACGGCGACGAAGCGGAACTAAAGCGACTGCTGGGAATCGTTTCCGACAAGGGGCTGAAGACCCTTGACCTGATCGCGCTGGACAGGCTCCGCACGCTGCTGCAGGCAAAGGACTATGGGGACAACAAAAAGGCCAGCAAGTCAAAGGCAAAGCTCCTGAAGAAGATCAATTCGGCGTTCTACGACAGCCACAGGCCGCGGCGGTTCCTGTAAAGGAGCAGGCCATCCTCCAGCCGTATGCATGAGGGTTCATACACTATGGCTGTAGGATGGGTTGGTTCCTAGCATGGACCACATCCCGCGAGGCTGACCCACTTCAACTGCAATAGTGATTCGCCGGTTATCTGACTGCTGAAAATTGAATAGAAGTCCCCGTGCGGGCACGGCCAGGTGCGGGAAATAGATCTCGCCTAGAGCCTTATCACGTTCTTGGCCGCGAACCTGACGTCTTCTGGCTTGATCGTCTTTCTGCCCGCGTGCACCGACAGGTCGACCGCCTGCTTGGCAATCCTCTCTGCAATCTCTTCGAGCACTTTTCTCAATTCGTCAGCTGCGTCGTCGCTCACACGCTCTGCGCCGGACTTTTTCATGACGCGGTACATTGCGGCAAGGCCAAACTCTGGACCGGAAGACATGCAGTTACCTGCCAGACACCACGTTAAAAGTTTATTTTCCGTTTGCAGGCTTTGACCACCATTGCTCTTTGACACCCACGTCCACCTCACCGACAACGAGTATTCAGGCTACATACAGCACGTCGTGGCCGGCCTGCGGGCAATGAAAATTGTCGCGTGTTCTGTCACCGTTGACGCCGAAACGACGGCAAGGAGCTTCCATCTTTTTGACTCTGCCCGCGACGCCGTCAGGCAGTTTGTGGGGATACACCCGGAGGCCGCGGCAAGGGAGGACCTTGACAAGTTCAGGGAGATTTTCAAGTCTAACATACAATCAATCGACGGCGTAGGCGAGATCGGGCTGGACGGCACCTACGACGTGCCATACGAACGGCAAAAGCAGGTCTTTAACGCGATGCTGGAGCTTGCCGAATCGGAAAAAAAGCCGGTGTCCATCCATTCAAGGAAGGCGCTTGACGACGTCCTGGAAATCCTGCCGTCTTACAAAGTCAAGGGCGTGCTGCTGCACTGGTTCGCAGGCAGCAAGAAGCAGCTGGCAAGGTCGATGGACATGGGGCTGTACGTGTCGTACGGCCCTGCACTTGTGTATTCGGAGGACAAGAAGGTGCTCCTGAAAAACACCGACAAAAGCCGCTTTCTGGTCGAGACTGACGGCCCCGTAAGATATTCGCGGTGCTTTGAGAACCTGCCTGCCGTTTCATGCGCCTTTCTCGTGAGCGTCGTCGCATCTGCCGCCCGCACGCTTTGCATGCCCTACGAGGAAGCCTCCCATCTGCTCGAGCACAACTCCAAAGCCTACCTTTCAGGCGCGTAACAAAGATAAAATATCCTTGAAATCGTCTTCAAATCTGGATGAATAGGATAAAGCGCATCTCTACTGAGCTCTTGCAAAATCACCCGAACAGGTTCGGGCTCGAGTTTGACGCTAACAAGAAGGCTCTCAACGATCTGGCAATCGTCAGGTCAAAGGTGTTCAGGAACGAGCTGGCCGGCTACATTACTTCGAACTTGCGCAAGCAGGCGGCTCGGGAAAAGGCATCGATGGCAGCTGCTGCCGGAGAGACCGAGGAAGAGCAAGAATCAGAAGAAGCTGAAGAATGATAGCGATAAGGCTGTTAGGGGGAGCCAAAAAGGCAGTTGGCAAGCCCGCAGTCGATTTTGACAGGCAGAGCGCCTCCGTCGCGGAAATTCTGCAGTTTTTGACCGGCATCTCTACTGACTCGCGTCTTTTGCAGCCAAACAACCTGATAATAGCGGTGAACGGCATCGACTCGGCCGCGCTCCAGGGGCAGCAAACCGTGGCAAAGAGCGGCGACACCGTCACAATAGTAACGGTAGTCCACGGCGGGGCTGACTATACTCTTGACGGCAGCCACGCGTCGATCATCGGCATTGCCAAAATCGCAGAAGACCCCGGAAAACTCGTGGACCGTCTGCGCGCCGGTAATCGGGACGTTTCGATTCAGGCTGCAAGCGCAGACGCAGTCTATGGGATGGATCACGCGCTCGGGGTCCTCAGGATGGCGCTTGAAGCCGAAAAGAGAAAGATCATGCTTGCAAACCGGCGCGAGACAGAACTGCTGCTGAGGCTCGCGTGCACCGGCCAGATCTCGGAGGCGATCAAGAGGGCGGGGCTGAAACAGGGCGCGGCCGGCTGCTTTATCTCCTTTTCAAAAGACAGCGGAGCGCTGCGCCGGTTCTCTGATCAGGTAAAGGCAGAATTTAAAGAGGACGACTCTGTCCTTGCTCCAAGCAGGGAGAAGAGGGCCCGGCTGGCAGAGCTGCTCGGCATGGGCACAAAGTTTGGCGACGGCGAATTCCTGCTGTATCTCTTGGAAAGGGCCGCGATACTGGTAAAATGATCACCTGCGCTTTTCGACTACCGCGCTGAACATCTGGTCGGGCCTGATCACCGACACTCCGGTCTGGTTCCCGACCACCTCGACAAGGACGATCCATCCCGGGTTTTCAAGGTCGACCTTGCTTTCGATCTCGCCGGCTATCGCCTTTATCACGTCAATAGATTCCAGCGGGCTGTGCCTCTTTTCCACCGTTATCCTGAAGCTGTCCTTGCCGATCTTGCTCACCAGCTCTTTTGCCGCCTGCCTTATCGCGTCTAGCTCGGTGGGCACGACTGCCTCTATCGGCAGAACGCGCAGAATGTAGCGCACCTTCCAGGGCTCTGAAGCCACGAGCTCTTTTAGTTTGCCGACCACTGCAAACGGGTCGAGCGCGGTCTGCGCCAGCAGGAGCCCCTTGACCTCGGTGATCTCGGCCTCGGCGTCCCCGTCGCCGAACATGTCCAGCAGGTCCAGAATCTCGTCCTGCGCCTCTTCTTCCCTGAACCGGGAAGTAGAGAATACGAGGTTAAATCCGCCCAAGTGCCTCCAAGACCTCCTTTGACTTTATCGCCCCTTCGCGCAGGATTTTTGGCTCGCCAGTAACGTCGACTATGGTTGACTCTACCGCTTTTTTTATCTGCCCTCCGTCCAGCAACGCGTCATAGCCATCAAGGGAAGAGTCCAGCACTTCACGCGCGCTTTTCAGCGGCTTTTCGCCGGATCGGTTTGCGCTCGTGCCTACCAGGTACCCGCAGTGCTTTAGAAGCGAGAGGATACATTCGCCTGCCGGGACGCGGACTGCCAGGCTGCCGCTGCCCGCGGTGACCCTGCGCGATATTTTCTGATCGACAATCTGCGCGACTATTGTGAGCGCGCCGGGCCAGTACCTGCCGGCGAGAATCCTGCCTGCCTCGCCGAGCGCCACTATTCTTTCTGCATCCGCGGTGCTGTACGCCAGAACCGGGAGCGGCTTTTTTTCGTCGCGCCCCTTTATCGCAAAGACGCGCTCGACTGAAGAGTCGCTGTACGGGTCGCAGCCAATGCCGTAGATGGTGTCGGTCGGGAACACTACCACACCGCCGCCCTTTACCACCGACGCGCACCTTGCCACCGCGTCGTCTGAACAGCTGAAAATTTCGCGCATTCTAACCAAGCCTTACTATTGCCGCGACGTCTTTGGTGGTGGCCTTTTTCAATTTGTCGCGTACTGCCTTGGTGAATGTACCGCCTACGCTGATTCCGACACTAATTCTCCTCATTAGCAAAACCGTTAGGCAGATAACTGGTTTCAGTTTGTAATTTAAACTATGGTCTCTGGTTCTGTTAACTTGTTATCGGTTGGATCAAAATTTCTCCCTGACTGCTGTTTGCTGGCTCAAAAACTTTAAATCCGATCAATAATGTTTCTCACATAGTGGCTACTTTCGGATATACTACGTAATTTCGGTAGTCGTATTTTGGCGAATGTAGCATTTGCTGTAATCATTTTCAGGTTGTAAAACCGCAGGTATCTGCTGCATTCGTCGCGATAGTCGCCGCGAGGAATGTAAGAAATGGAAATAAAGATCATAAAGGAAAAGAAAGTGACGGACTACACCTTCATAGGTGATGGCCTGAACCTAGAGCGGCCGGCAGAAAAAAAGCCGGACGTCAAGAAGGGCAAGGCTGAGCGGGACTTTATGTTGAGGGACAACAAGATCAACAAATTGAAAAAATCAAAGATGACGGGCGGCCACAGCATGCAGGGCCATTCGCCCGTTTACGAATAGTGGCTCAGCTCTTGATCCTCTTCATCACTACCTCAAAGTTGCTGAGCGGCACTATCTTGACCGTGTTGAAGGCTGAAATGCCTGCGTCTATGCACATGGTCTCGATCTCGTGGGCGCTGTCTGCCTCTATGATGATCACCCACTCGTGCTCAAGGACCGACAGGTAAAAGCCAACTATCCTTGAAATGTTGTGTTTCGCCGTAGCCTGCTTGATTTTTTCGTCCATCTGTACAAACTTTTCCCTGCTCAGATCGTTGTTCAGCGGGCACGATTCCGGGCTGTGGGTTGCAAAGACGCCAAATAGGGCCATGCATACAGAAAATGAAACAGGGTATTAAAATCTAGTTATCCCTTTGTCTCTATCAGGCCATCGCGCTTCTGGAGGGTCCAGAGTATCTGCCGGCCGGTTTCAAGGTAGCCAGAAAACCCGCAGCTTGCGCAGCGGGATATTGAAAGACGTTCACGGCCAGCGGATGCTTGCAGTAATTAGTCCAAGAAGGATATCGCCTTTGCTTTTCACGTGGTGTAGAATTTAAGGATAAATACGATCTGCTTCAGAGTGTAGGCAAAGTATCAAACACATAAAAATAAAAAATCTAAAGGATGTAAACAAAGCTGCACTTCGTTATTACATAAAACAGGCTCTGAATTTGGACGCAAAATAAGTTCTAACTTCGTCCACCGTTCGCAGCCAACAAGATTAAATGTAAAAATGATGATTTGAAATCATCATCAGCTCAGTTTCATCTTAATAGCGAAACGTTATAGCAGTGCTAACAATATATTACATAATATACATCTAGTACATAATGTCAAAAAACTTTTGTGTGATGGGATTCCATAATTTATGTGGTAATTGAAAATCTTGCATTTCCTCTCGTTCTCCTCCTGCTAACGACATTTCAGACCGCAGGCACCGAGATCACAGATCCGATAGCTAGCGCCTTTAACGAATTTGTGGCATCAATCGGAAGCTCCCTTCCTCAGGTAATTGCAGCCCTCATCCTCCTTGGAATTGGCTATCTTGTAGGCAAAGTGGCTGGCAGAGTAGTACGGTTCGTTTCAGAAAAGTTGAATCTTGATTCATACTGGAATAAAACAGGAATGGGCGAGGCAGTATCAAGGGCCGGGTGGAGCATAACAAAGATACTTTCAACAGCGTCAAAGTGGTTTATCTTTCTATTTTTCATCTCTGCCGCATTAAACGTGCTACAATTCACACAACTGTCCGAAGCAATCAACTCTGTATGGCTGTGGATCCCCAATGTCATCGCCTTCTTGGTAGTCCTGATAGTGGGAGCATTAATTGCAGACTTTGCAGGGCGCTGGATGCAGAGGGAGTTGCCTGCTAGGGGTGTAGCTGGCGGCAAAACAATTGCTTTGGCAGCAACGGGAATATTGTATGCCATAGTCCTGGTTGTAGCCACAAGCCAGCTTGGAATAGGCGAGGAAATTCTGAACTCTGTAATATCTGCACTGGTATGGGGCCTAGCTGCCGCAGTGGCAATTGGCGTAGGCGTTGGCTTGGCATACGGGCTGAAAGAAGCAGTACCTTCAATGATAACAGGGCACACCCTGATACAGCCTACGCTAAAGCCGGGACAAAGGATATCGTACAATGGTCATACAGGAAACGTTCAGCAGGTTGGCTCATTTAGCATCATACTTAAAGATGACGAGGGACGTACCATAGTCATTCCGACTAGAAACGTAGCTGATAAGGAAATAATCATTGAATCAGGTCCCGCGCCAGAAACGCAAGAAAGCTCCTTGGAAAAGAAGCATATGTCAGCAGCCTAAACGGTTCCAGCCTAGCAGTTGCGGTAAAAGAATCGTCATTATCATCTGCTGCGGCAGAACCTGAGTAGAAGGCGGGCCCGCCGGGGCTTGAACCCACAGTGCAGGCGGACACCGTAATGGCAGAGCTATTGGGGCGGCGAAAAGCTCCTACAATTTTTTTGAATTTCCGAGCTAATTTCTATTGTTTACGACCAGAGCGCTCATCTATTTTCTTGTTTAGCTGTTCAAATGTAGCTATCGCAAACGGTGTCAGCTTTTTCATAAGCTCCTTCCTTGCATCGCCAACTTTGTGTTTTTTGGCTTAATAGTAATACCAAGGGACATCCCAAATATACATTGCACCCATGATTCCTGCCATTGCGCAAACTAATGGGATTCCTATGAGTGCTGCGATAGCTACAAGCACAAGCTCCTGCGGGCAGTATTTCGAGAGTAAAGCAGACCTAAAACGCCATATAGACCAGAACCACCGAATAACAAATAACAGCTTTAGGAAGATGGAATAGGCCCGCCACACCCTTCAGCAACTTTTTATCCACCGGCCCCTAATGCATTCTGTCCGTTTTTGCGCCAGTTGAAAAATAGTCAAGGATGCCAGCTTTTACAGAGTTTAGTTCACCATTAGTCTTAATCTAACCAGAGTTTGCTGTTCATGCTCTTCAGTGCACCATTGAATTATAAATAAAAACCCGAGTATGCTTATCTATTGCGATCTCGCCTTGAGCCACTGCCCGACCTTTGGCAGGACGTTGTTCTGCGAGTAGATGCTTGCGATGAGCCCCACGTGGCCGGTGTGGAACCTCATTAGGCGCTTGTCGGTGCTCGACACCACATCGTTGAGCGGCGCGCTGCACTGGGGCGACACCAAATGATCTTCGTCGGCGACGATGTTGAGCAGCGGCACCTTGATCTTTGACAGGTCGATCAGCTCGCTGCCCAGTTTCAGCTCGTTCTTTACCAGCAGGTTCTTCTGGTAAATGTCGCCTATCCACTGCCGGAATGTTTCGCCGGCTATCGGGGGCGTGTCGTACAGCCACTTTTCGATGCGCAAAAAGTTGCCGACAAACTGCTCGTTGTCGATGTTCTGGACTAGATTAAAGTACTTGTTGACGCCCTGCTTGAACGGCTTGAGCGCAGAGTAGCACGCGTACAGCTGCTCGGCAGGCAGGTTGCCTATGATGTCCACCATCTTGTCCACGTCCATGTGTTTTGCAAGGTTGCCAATGACCGTGGTGTCCTTCTCGGTGTCGACGACTGGCGCAATGACCGCGAGGTTCCTCACCTTCTCCTGGTGGAGCGTGGTGTACATCGAGGACATTGTCGCGCCCATGCAGTAGCCGTGCAAAGTCACCTTGTCGACCTTTGCCTTTTTCAGCACAATGTTGACGCAGTCGTCGATGTAGCAGTTGACATAGTCGTCAAACGACACGTACTTGTCTGCTGCCGCCGGGGTCTTCCAGTCAATGAGGAAGACGTCAAAGCCCTGGCTAAGCAGGCTCTTGACCCAGCTCTTGTCATGCTGGAGGTCGAGCACGTAGGATCGATTAATCAGCGCGTAGACGACCAGTATCGGAGTCCTGGCGGTCTTGCTGACCATCTGCTGGTAGTGGATCAGCCTGTACGCCCTGGTCTCGGCGAGCACTTCGTGCGGGGTCTGGCCGACCTCGATGTCGCCGGCGGCGTGCAGGACAGACCTCGCCTTTTCCAGCTTGCGGTACGCCTCCTGGACTTCGTCGGCGACCGACGGCCGCTTTACTTCATTCGCCGGCTGGCCAGGCGGCTTTACTTCCGGCTTTTTGTCAGGTCTCTGCTCTTGCTCCGTCATCTTTTATCTCCAAACTCCTTTTCATGTCCCGGACGCTCCTCTTCAGGTCGGCGACGTCCTTCAGTATGTCGTCAACCTCGCTCCTCGTCGGGAGGTTGAGCGTCTTGAAATTCTTTTCCGCGATCCCCTGGATCGCCCTTGACACGTCCAGCTGGCTGCTGAACATCTTGCCGTAGACTGTAGAGAACTCCGGCGACGCAAACAACCCGGTGAACGCGTCTTCAAACGCCTCTATGGCGGCGCGCCTGTAACCTTCAAAATCCTCCTTTGTGAACAGCTGCTTTGGGGCCCGCTCCATCGTCTCCTTCATCGCCTTTGTGTACGCGGCGCTCACCAGCACCCAGTAGCCATCCATGCTGGTCTTGAACTCTGCCATCACCTTTCCAAGGCTGACAAAGTCATTGGCGTACGAGCCGACGTCCTTTGAAAAGGCATACATCGGGCCGATCGTCGGCAGCTTCAACACGTCTGTCCAAAAGCTGAACATCTTGTTCATCTGTTCCTCGGTAAACCCCTGCAAATCCTTGTTATTTTCCGCCATCAAACTATCACTTGATAACACTTTTAAAATCCGTCGGCTGGCTATTATAGTTTCTTGGTATGGAATTTACATTATTTATGTAGCAGTAATATGGATTTTACATTCAGTATCGAATAATTAGCACCCTTTACATCTGCAAAATGCATAAAGGCTAGGTGCAGTCGACAATTGGCTGTCGGGATAAAAATGAACGTCCAATAAACATTTTATAAGGATCGGGTCGACTTTCTGCTACCATGCAAACTGCGGGCTCGTAGCTCAGCATGGATAGAGCGCCTGCCTTCTAAATTCTATTGAAGAGAGCCGGAAGTCGTGGGATCGAAGCCCACCGGGCCCGCTTTTCTTGATAATGCAAACGCGCCGCCAGCCGCATAAGCGACTGCGATCAGAATTCTTGACAGCATCACGGCGATGTCCTGCTGGCTTGCAAATATCGAGCTGTCGATAATTATCGCGATTGGTATCGCGACAAGTGAAATCACCGCGACGATCAGCTGCTCGCGGTTGTCCGCATTGCTGTACTTTTTGATCAGCAGCCAGGTCGACTGGTTGCCCAGCCCTATGCCGAGCAGGATAAGGTACTGGTAGAATTGTGGAAACGCAGCGATTGCGATAAAGGGCCCGGCCCAGCTGATGCCGTTGAGCGCCTTTGCGCCGGCGGACCACCTGACGCTTGTCTTCATCCTGCCGCGGATCGCCGGCGCGGCCTTGCAGAATTTGGTTGCGCCGGCTCCAAACACAGCGCCAAAGCTGCCTAGCCAGATTATCGCATAAGAGTAAAGCGGAAAATTATTGATGTATGCGATCTCGCTCAGGACGGAAGCGGCGCCAACAGCTATCGACACGCAAATAAAGAGGAGTCCAAAAGCCCTCCGCGTCTCGGCTGCCTGATCCTGCAACGGTGCAGCTGGCCGCAACAGCTAATTTAAATTAAAAGGGGGAAGGCTACTTTGCCTTGCCTGTCAGCTTTGCCCACTTTGCCATCGCGCCGGCCGCCGTGACCCATTCGGTGACGGAGAAGTAGACGGGCACGTTTGCGTCCTC
>DASTTF010000004.1:0-4339 GCA_035760305.1 Nitrososphaera sp. | reverse complement strand
TCAGGGCGCTTGCGAGGGCGGGCTTTAGGATCGGCAGGATCGACGACGTGACTCCAATACCGCACGACACTACAAGAAAGCCTGGCGGAAGAAGGGGTCGCAGAGTCTAGATCGATTTCATTTCCGGCGCCATTTTTACCTGGGCGCCGCAGCCTCTGTTTTTCAACTCTTTCTGCAGCCACGTGACGAACTTGTCCTCGAACCTCTTGCCCTTTAAAGAGTCTATTTCGTACTCGTGGATCGCGTACATCTTTTCCACGAGCTGGCCTGCCAGAAACATCTTAGCAAAGGACCAGCCGGCGCTCTGCGTCGGCGGGTCAAGCGCAAACGCGTTATCCAACTGGCAATTTTTCTGCCATTCCAACAGCAGGCCGAGGGCTATCTTGCTGTCAGGCTCAAAATCAATGGACTGAAAGTCGAGGATAAAGGTGCCGATTATCAAGTCAATCATTCTGCTGCTTTAGCTTGTCAGAGAACGAGATGAGCTTGCCCTTGTCCTCTACCTTGATCGTGGTGTTGACCCTCACGTTGAGGCCGACCGACCTGAAAAGCGCCAAAAGCTCGCCGCCGGAGATCCGGCTCGTTATTTCGCCTGACTGCATCAACTCGGCGATCCTTGCAACGATCGCTTCGGTCTGCGCGGGGTACTGCGCATACGCTAAATCGAGTACTTCGCCGCCCCTGTCGTAGAGGTAGCCGGAAACGACTTCGCGGGCGGGCTTTTTCTTTGGCGTGGTTGACGATTTTGCCTTTTCACGCGCCGCGGCTTTTTCCCGCAGCTCTTTCAGCTTGCGCGCGGTGATTTTATCGATGTCTGGATCTGATGTCAGCCCTTTATCACCCCTATCGGCACGAGCCTGACTACCTTTGTGGCTATGCCAAGCGAGTGCGACACCTCCGCTACCGCGTCGACGTCCTTGTAGGCTTCGGGGGTCTCTTCTACCACGCCCTCCCTCGTCATGGCCTTGACGTAGATGCCCTTTGATTCCAGGCCGCTCTTCACGGTGTCGGCCGTGTAGCTGCGCCTTGCGGCGGACCTTGACATCATCCTGCCGGCGCCGTGCGCTGTGGAGCCAAAGCTCAGGTCGAGCGACTTTTTTGCTCCAAGCAGGATCCAGCTGGCGGTGCCCATCGAGCCGGGGATTATCACCGGCTGGCCCAAGCCGCGGTATTTCCCCGGCACCTGGTCCATACCCGCGGGGAACGCCCGGGTCGCGCCCTTTCTGTGGACAACCACGTCGCGGGTGCCCTCGCCGTCCACCCTGTGTCGCTCCACCTTGGCGATGTTGTGCGCGACGTCGTAAACGAGGTCCATTTCGAGGCCGCCTTCGGCCGACTTGAAGACGCGCTCAAAAGTCTTGCGCGTCCAGTGGGTGATCATCTGCCGATTCGCCCAGGCAAAATTAAGAGCGGAATACATTGCCTTGCGGTAGTCCTCGCCTTCCTTAGAGTTGTTTGGGACGCACGCGAGCTCCCTGTCTGCTAGCGTCAGGCCGTACTTGCGCAGTGCGGACTCGGAAACGCGGAGGTAGTCGGTGCATACCTGGTGGCCAAAGCCGCGCGAGCCGCAGTGTATCAGCACGGTCAGCTGCCCCTCCTTTTCGAGGCCCATCGCCTTTGCCGCCCGCTCGTCGAAAATCTTGTCCACCTTTTGCACTTCGAGGAAGTGGTTGCCAGAGCCAAGCGACCCTAGCTGGGACGCGCCCCTCTTTCTGGCGGTGTCCGAGACGCTCGCCGGGTCAGCGCCGGCCATAGTGCCGCTTTCCTCGCAGACTTCGGCGTCGTCCTCGGTGCCGTAGCCGTGCCTGACTGCCCACCTTACGCCTTCCACCAAGAGCTCGTCCAGCTCCGGCTTTGTCAGCCTGACTGCGCCCTCGCTTCCGACGCCTGAAGGGATTGACTTGAAAAGCTCGTTGACGAGATCCTTTAGTCGCGGCCTGAGGTCGCTTTCAGTCAGGTTTGTCCTGACCAGCCTGACGCCGCAGTTGATGTCATAGCCCACGCCACCGGGGCTGATCACGCCGGTTTCGACGTCAGTTGCGGCCACGCCCCCGACTGGAAAGCCATAGCCCTCGTGGCCGTCCGGCAGCACGACTACGTGCTTTTGTACGCCCGGCAGGGTCGCGACGTTTGCCGCCTGATCAATAGTCCTGTCAGTCACCATCTTTGATATCAGAGAATCGTTCGCGTAAATCGTTACTGGCACCTTCATGCCCTTTTCAGGGTTTGCGTCTATGCGGTACTCTAGATCATTTACCTTCCTGACCCGGTGGTTGCCGCTCCTTGTGACAAGCTCCAATGCTGTTGAGTTGTCACTGCAAGTTATTATAAGCCTTGCTTAGTATGAGGCGAACCTGTCGCGGTATTCTTTCAGCGCCGGCTCGCCCGTGATTTCATGCAGCTTGCCGAGCTGGACGACGTGTGCCTGGTGGTAGCTCTCGCGCGCCCTGTTGCCCATCTGGTCGTAGTACGACCACTCGCCGGCGTCGTATTTTTGCAGGTTGCCGACTAGCCAGTTTATCCCCTTGCCAAACACGATCAGTGCCCGGTAGTCGTGAGTGTATTCATAGTACTTCCAGATGAAAAGGAGTGAGTTTGTGTGGCCGTTGAGCACGTAGGTCTTTTGGAACCCCGGCTTTGCCAGGATCTGCAGGAAGATAGAGTCCCGGCCTTCGTCGCTTGCCACACCGCCACCGTCGTAGTCGACCATGAACGCGCCAAACGCTTTTTTCGCCTCTGCGAGGTAGCGCGCGTCGCCAGTCATGTTGTGCGCCATCACCAGGACGTAGACGCCTTCGGCCTGCGCAAGCGCGGAAGAATATGGCGATTCAACGCCGCCGTACGACTGCCACCTGAAGTCATATTCCCAGAGCGAATATCCGCCCTTGTCTGAAGAATGCGCCAGCAGCCAGTCGGCGGCGCTGATGAACTTTTGCCTTGCCTCCGGGTCGCCTGTCAGCCGGTAATCGTCATGGCTCTTTATCCCCTGCTGGGCCACCACCTTTGGGTTGTACACCTTGCCGATCGACCCGCCATAGTCGTACATCATGACGCCGCTTCCGTCCGGGACCAGCTCTGCGCCCGTGGCATTCAGGCTTGCCATTGCGACCATTCCAGCCGCAAAGAGCGATAATAACGAAACGTAGGTTCTGGATCCGGCGCCCACATGATCTTCTGCCTGAATTTATCTAAAGAAACATCTGCAACAGATTTCTGTATGAGGTGTACGCTAACAAGATTTATTTCCGCCACGCTACCGCTCTAATCCAGATGCCGATACTGCCGATAGACTCGGGGCGCTATGGTAGCAAAGAGATGCGCGAGATTTTCGAAGACGAGAGGCGGCTGCGATACCAACTGGAATTTGAGGCAAGCGTGGCACACGCGCAGGCTCAGATAGGCTTGATCCCTGCCGACGCGGCCAAAGAGATTGACAGGGCAAGCCGCTCTGGCAAGGTCACCCTTGCGAGGGTGAGCGAGCTAGAGGCTGTGAGCGAGCACGACACCGCGGCAATGGTTGAAGCATTGAGCGAGCAGGTGCCGGCAAAGGCCAAGCCGTGGATACACTACGGCCTGACCAGCAACGACGTTGTCGACACTTCGACCTGCATGCAGATGCGCGACGCGTTTGCAATCATGGAATCAAAAGTAGGCAAGCTGGCCCTGCTGCTGGCAGACAGGGCAGTCGAGTTCAGGGCGTTGCCGGCCGTGGGCAGGACTCATGGGCAGCACGCCAGCATCATTGCGTTTGGATTGAAATTTGCAGTGTGGGCCGCAGAGATGGCAAAGCACGTCGAGCGGATAGGCGAGGGCAGGAAGCGCTTTTTGCTCTGCAAGACGCTGGGCGTGGTCGGCACCGGCTCGCTTATGGGCGACAGGGCGCTGGAAGTGCAAAAGATCGTCGCGCAGAACCTCGTCCTCTATCCTGTGGAAGCCGCGACGCAGGTTGTGCCCCGCGAGCGCTTTGCCGAGATGCAGTTTTGCATCGCGCTTATCGGGTCGACGCTTGACAAGATCGCGATAGAGGTCAGGAACCTGCAGCGCACCGAGATAGGTGAAGTCGCCGAGCCCTTCCGCAAGGGCCAGATGGGTAGCAGCGCCGTGCCGGTAAAGCGCAATCCAATAAAGAGCGAGCGTGTGTCTTCGCTGGCAAAAATGCTGCGCTCGCTGGTCAGCGTGTCGATGGAAAACATTGCGCTGTGGCACGAGCGGGACTTGTCGAATTCTGCCAACGAGCGCTTTACGCTCCCGATGGCCGCGATACTGCTCGACGAAATGCTCAACGCGATGACAAGGGTCGTTTCTGAATTGAAAGTAAACAAAGACAAGATCACATCAA
>DASTTF010000003.1:0-4437 GCA_035760305.1 Nitrososphaera sp. | reverse complement strand
CCCAAACAGCGTGTTGTACACTCCCAGCTTTGCCCCTATCTGGCCGGAAGGCGTGTCCCGGGTCACCAGGCTGAAGGTGATGGGGTAGAATATGCTGGTGGCGAGCCCCACCAGCGCGATTGCGATCGCAAACGACAGGATCGACGTGAACGCAAACGATAGCAGCATAGCTATCGCGGTAGCCGCGACGGCCAGCGCGAGGGCGAGCACGCCGTGCCCCGCTATCTTTGGCACCATCATCAGGGTTGCAAAGCGAGCTATGCCAAAGACAAAGAACAGTATCTCGATGTCCTGGCTCGTCAGCGACGCCTCGCTCATGTACGCCGGGAGCACTGCAAGCACGACTCCGAACGTGAGCGCATAGTACAGGATGACAGAGCTGAGCGTCGGGTGCGCCGTCAGCTCCTTTGCTATCTGCACAGAGCTGGCGCGGACCTCCAAATCTTTCTGCACCGCCGGCCATCCAAAGCGCCGCAGGAGCACGGACGGCACAATCCCGGCGGCCATCACCACCGCGGCGATCTGGAAGAGCATCGCAAAGTCGGACGCGTCCAGCACAACCTTGCCGAGGAGCGGGCCCACCATAAAGCCGAGGATCCACGAGGCGATGAATATCGTGATGCCCTTGACCCTCTTGTCCGGCGGCGAGTTGGTGGAAACGAGCACCTCCGCGGACGGCCAAAAGAGGGCGTGGGCGACCCCTGCAAGCGCCCTGTAGAGCATCGCCTCCGGCACCGACTGCGCGGCGGAGAGCATATAGATCGCAAACACGTTGAGCAGCATGCCGGCCACGAGCATGTAGGACTTGTTGAGCCGGTCTAGCAGGATGCCGACGAAAAGTGGCGCAAACATGTAGGGCAAAAAGTTCACCATCCCGATCAGGCCCACCGCCGAATAGTCGGCGCCAAGCTGGTCCCTTGCAAACACGGGCACTATCGGCGAGTGCATGCCGTAAGAGACGCCCACGATAGCGGCGCAGATTGCAACTAGCAGGATAGCGCGGTTCATTGCGACCCTACTTGTAAGCCGCTATGATCACCGCGCCGCCCATCATGCCCTTGTCGAACTGGACGCGGGAAAACTTTTCCTTCAGCATGGAGTCGAGCTCTGAGTTTTTCGGCCAGCGCAGGTATGTGCCGTAAAGCGTCTTGAATTTCAATCCCGCCCTGCCGGCCGCAAGGTAGGCAAACAGCCCGAGGAAATATTTCAGGTACATAGATACAAACGCCCTTGAAACCGAGCCGTCGGGCTTGCCGAGGTCGACTATGACGAGCCGGCCGCCGGCCTTGAGCACCCTGTGCATTTCTGCAATGGCCTCCGGGAGCTGTATCGCGTCGCGGAGCGAATACCCGCAGAGCACCGCGTCAAACGTCCCGTCGCGGAAGGGCATGAATTCAAAGATGCCGGAGGAAAGCGCAGCCTGCGAGTCGGGCAGGTAATTTTTCACGTTTGCGAGCATCTCCGGGATCGGGTCGTACATCACTATCCTCGCGTCGCCGCCGGCCTCTGCAAGCGCTACGCGGGACATGTTGCCGTAACCGGAGCCGGCGTCCAGCACTGTGTTGCCCGCCACGACGCGGCCGCGGATGCCGTGCAGCCTGTACTCCTCGTCCTTGCCAAGCGAGATGACCCGGTTCACCTTGTCATAGACGGGGATTATGGAGCGCAGTACCTCGATTACCTCGCCCCAGTAGCCACTTCCAAGACCGGACAACTAGCGCCAACTTCTGCGACGCCATTATTATAGCTAGTTTTGCCGGCCTTCGAGCGCCTTCTTCCACAGGGCGATCTCGCGGTCAAAGCCTTCCAGCTGCTTTTCAAACTGCCCGTCGGTCAGGATGGTGGGCCTGATGAAGGTCCATGTGACCGTCGCGCCGCCCTGGTTCGGGATGATCCTGACGTAGACCTTCCATTCCATCCCGGCGCCGGAAAATACGTGATCCAGAACGCCGGCCTCCTTGGCCGGCATGTGCTTCATTTTCGCCCTGCCGGCGACTACGTGGTCAAAAGTCCACCAGCCATCCTTGCCCTTTGTCACGTTTTTTGCGCTGCCTCCGATCTCCATGCTCTTTGGGTCTTCGAAAAAGTCAAACACGTCGCCGACGCTCCTCTTTACAGTCATTGTCTTTACTATCACCTTGCGCGGGTTGTCCAGCATGGCACTATGGAAAACCGGTGGGATAGAAAAGCATTTTATCTTCATGGTGCGCAAGCGCCTCTGCCGTGGTCAACTACCGCTGCCCGAAATGCAGCTCGCCCCATTCAGTAGGAGTAGACAAGATATTCGACGGCCGACTGATATTCCGGTGCGCAAAGTGCAAGATCTGCTCCATAGTACCGACATCGGGCAACACTGATGAAGCCTATCTCGACTTTCTTGACAGGTACGAAAGCGGCACCGGCATCGCGGATGTCAATGACCTGAAGCTGTTGATGGAGCAGGAGCGGATAATCCGGCCTGCCGCGGAAATCAGCGCTCTCATGGCGGCCGCAAACGCGGCCGGCGACCCTCTTCTTGAAGAGGTGCTTCGCTCGCAGGAAGATTACATTGTCGACTTTCAGGCGATGGAGGAGCCGCCGCCCGAGCTCGGCTCCAGTATACAAGACCTGCCGGTGGACGAAGCAATAATCGGCGTCCTGAAGGCAAAAAAGATCGAGCACCTCTACAGCTTCCAGGAGCAAGCGATAAAGAAGATCCTGCAGGACAACGACGTCGTCATCACCGCGCCCACCGCGTCTGGGAAAACTGAAGCGTTCTCCATTCCCATCCTGCAGAAAATAGCGGAGGGGCTGCCGCGGTTTGGATCTCTCCGCACCGGCGAAGGAAAAGTGTCCGCGATTTTCGTCTACCCCACAAAGGCATTATCGCGTGATCAACTGCCAAAGATAAAAGAGCTGGCAGAGCCGCTGGGCGCGAGGGTGGCACTGCTTGACGGCGACACCCCTGAAAAAGAGCGCGCTTCCATAATAGAGTCGCCGCCCGACGTCATTGTCACAAATTTCGACGTGCTGCACTACCACATGATGCACCGGACGAAATTCTCCAGGATGGTAAGGACTGCAAGATTCTTGGTGGTCGACGAAGCCCACGTCTACACCGGAGTCTTTGGGGCGAACGTGCACCACATCATTGCGAGGCTTGAGAGGCTGGCCGGCAAAAAGCTCCAGCTGGTCGCCGCGTCCGCCACCCTGCCAAACGCCGGCGAGTTCTGCCAGTTGCTCTTTGGCAGAAAGATGCAGGTCGTGCAGGGCAGGGGCAGGCGGGGCAGGATAAACCTCGCGATAATCTTCCCCTCGCTCCGCTCGTACCGCTCACTGGCACTCGACCTCCTGCGGCAGACCACAAAGAGAAAGCACAGGACGATAGCGTTTTCCAGCTCACACCTCGGATCAGAGCTCATGGCGTTCTACGGGTCGCGGCAGGGAGTCAGCATCAGGGTGCACCGGGCCGGCCTGCCGCCCCTTCTCCGGAAGGAGATAGAGCAGCAGTTCAGGACGGGGCAGCTGATGGCGATATCCGCGACGCCCACGCTGGAGCTCGGGATCGACATCGGTGACGTCGACGCGATAATTTCCAACATCGTGCCGGTCAACCGGCTCACCCAGCGGGTCGGGCGCGCGGCAAGGCGGGGTCAGCAGGGGTACGCATTCCTCGCCCTTGGCAACGACCCGATAAGCCAGTACTACAAGACGCACCCGGCAGACTATCTTGCCGACCACGAATACGCCTACACCGACCCCGCGAACCCGTTTGTGCAGGAGTACCAGGTGCTCGCGATGGCGTGCGACAGGCCGCTGTCGATGGGGGAGAGCAAGCCTGTGTGGGACGCGCTCCAAAAGCTCGTCTCAAAGGGCGTAATCAAGGTTGAAAGGGAAAGGTTCGTGCCCGACATGAAGGAGGCGATGAAGATGCTCGGCGAGTACAGCATCAGAGGAATTGGGAGCAGGGTCGACATCAGGTTCAACAAGAAAACCATCGGCGACCGGTCGCTGCCGCAGGCGCTTGAAGAGCTGCACCCAAACGCGATATACTTTCTTGCTGGCCGCAGGTACAAGGTGCAGGAGCTGCACTTTGAGCCGAACAGCCAGCCCTACGCCGAGCTCGCGGTGATCCCGTCCGACTATCCCTACTACACAAAGGCGCTCACGGACGAGTGGCCCTCAATACTAGAAGTATACGAGAAAAAGGTGGTATCTGGCATTGAAGTGAAAGACTGCGCGCTCAGGATCCAGAAAAAGGTGCTGGGCTATGCCAACATCGAGATCGGGGGGGAAGTCTCGCAGGGCAAGAAGGTGATGCTGGGCGAGCCGCTAGAGTTCGAGTTCACGACAAAGGGCTTTGTGTTCCGCGCGCCCCGGCCGGCCGACATCCTGCAAAAGGTGGACGACGAGCAGTACGTGGAGATGAGCGCCTTCCACGCGTCAGAGCACGTCATC
>DASTTF010000002.1:0-4245 GCA_035760305.1 Nitrososphaera sp. | reverse complement strand
CCAATACAGGTCGAGTCAGAGGCAGACACTTTTAGAAAGCTCTTGCCTGCTGGAGTAAAGCTGAAGGTTACAGAGAAGGTCTTTTTGCCGGCCGGGGAGGCCCACGCACATGAGTGAGCACGAATTCCATCTGATGCAGCTGGCAGACTCGTTCTTTCCATCCGGCATGTTCGGGCTGTCCGGCGGATTGGAGTCGTTTGTAAAATCTGGCAGGGTAAAAAACGGAAACGACGTCCTGCGCTTTATCAGACAGCAGATGAAGTTCCAGATCGTGCCTTGCGACTGCGTGGTGCTGTCTGCAGTCATGAAAGCGGCAAAGAAAGGGGACATTGCAGGCGCGGTGGCGGCAGACAACAGATGTTCTTCGATGAAGCTTGTCAGGGAAGTCAGGGTTGCATCTGCAAGGTCTGGCCGGCAGCTGCTGAATACTCTTGCGCACATGGCAAACGACAAATTCGCAAAAAAATTCTACGCAAAGGTGGAAGCAAAAGAGAGCGCCGGCACCTATCCCGCGTGCCTCGCAGTGGCCGCAGGCGCCCTTCGCATACCTGAGAAAAGCGCGCTGCGCATGATGCTCTACTCGTACTGCGTCAGCATAGTCGGGTCGGCCGTCAGGCTTGGCGTCATTTCGCACATCGAAGGCCAGAGCATCCTGACGCAGCTCGCCCGCGACGTCAACTCTGCAAAAGCGGAAAAGGACATTGGCGAGCTGTGGCAGCTGGCGCCGCTTGCAGAAATCCTGCAGATGCAGCACGAGCAGGACGACTCGAGAATGTTTATTACTTAAACGAGGTCTGTGTCTTGCTATGGCTAGGCGAATCCCGCGTGTCGGGATAGGCGGGCCGGTCGGCTCTGGCAAGACGCGCCTTATAGAGCAGGTCGTGCCGGTCTTGAGCAGGCAGGGGTACCGCTGCTGCATAATATCAAACGACGTCGTGTCAAAGGAGGACGCCGAGCGGATGCAGCGCACCCTGGCTACGGAAGCAAGGCTGATGCCGGAAGACATGATAATAGGGATCGCGACTGGCGGCTGCCCACACACTGCGGTGCGTGAGGACCCGTCGATCAACCTCGCAGTCATTGACGAGATAGAGCAAAAGGACCCGACGCTTGACCTGATAATAATAGAGAGCGGTGGCGACAACACGATGACTACGTTCAGCCCCGCGCTGGCGGATTATTTCATCTACATCGTAGACGTCGCCGGCGGCGACAAGTACCCCCGAAAGCGCGGCCTCGGGATAGAAAGCTGCGACCTATTGGTGATAAACAAGATCGACCTTGCGCCCCACGTAGGAGCAAACCTTGCAGTGATGAAGCACGACTCTGCGCTGGTCCGGCCAAACAAGCCTGTCGAGTTTGTTAACTGCAAGACAGGAGAGGGCGTGGACAAGGTTGCGAACCACATAATCAGGGACATCCTGTTCGACAGGCCCGTGCAGAGGAAAAGGAAGAGATGAGCGTCCCGGGCTCTTTCCGCAAGTACGGCCCTGCAGCCGGCGACAAGGGGCTGGCGCGGATAGAGCTCGCCCGCATTGGCAGCAAGACCGCGATAAGCAGGCTCCGGACAATGGCCCCGCTCCTGGTCCAGAAGGCGCTGTACCCTGACAGCAGGCTGCCGGGCATGGCCCATGTTTATCTCATGTCCTCTGCAGGCGGGATATTGCATGGCGACAGGATGGAAATCGACATTGTCGCCGGAAGCGGCACGGAGTCGCGCGTCACCACCCAGGCGGCCACGAAAATATACAAGATGGACAGGGGATACGCCGCGCAAAGCGTCGCGATTTCCGCCCGCGATTCAAGCTACCTTGAATTCCTGCCGTACCAGATAATACCGTTCAAGTCGTCGCGGTTTTACCAGCAGGTGGACGTGCAGCTGGAGCAAAATGCGACGGTGGTCTATTCGGAAACAGTCTCTGCGGGCCGCACGGCGTCCGGCGAGAACTTTGATTTTGACATTTGCTTTCTCAAAATGGCCGCGCGCGACAGCAAGGGCAAGGTTCTGTTTGCCGACGCGGCCAGGCTAGAGCCGGGCAAGGACGAACTTGTACGGCTGTTCGGCGGCAAGAGCATCTGGTCAATGATATACGTCATCACGCCTGACTTTGAAAGCGTCAACAGGCAGGTCGGTGCCGCGATAAAGGATCGCTCTATGCTGGCCGGCAGCTCCGTCCTGCCGCACGACTGCGGCCTCGTCATAAGGATGCTCGATGATTCGATAGACAAGATCAGGCACCTGACTGAAGCCGTGGCCGGCATTGCCCGGAGCCACGCGCTTGCAGTCGCGGCTGAAGCGCGGGCAAATTGATTGCACATTTTTATAACTGCCAGCCGACCTTAGCTGGTAATGGCTGCTAATGGCCCGCTGCTTGGCGACGGCACAAGGCGGAGCAAAGGCGATCAGGCAAGGAGATACAACCTGCTTGCCGCAAGGCTCATCGCAGAGCTTGTAAAGAACTCGCTTGGGCCGCGCGGCCTGGAAAAAATGTTCATCGACGTCATGGGCGAAGTCACAGTGACCAAGGACGGCGCCACGCTCTTGCGCAAGATCGACGTCGAGCATCCTGCAGCCAAGGTCCTGATAGAAGCGTCCAACGCGGTCGACAACGAAGTCGGCGACGGCACCACTTCGGTGGTGGTCCTGGCCGGCGCGCTGGTGCAAAAGGCGGAAGAACTTTTAGACATGGGGATAGCCCCTTCGACCATCTCAGACGGCTACCTCGCGGGCCTTGATATCGCCCTTGAAGCCCTGGACGGCATTTCACAAAAATACGGCAATGCCGACAGGCAGGCGATGCAGAGTCTTGCCCGCACCTGCCTCCAGTCAAAGGCGCTGGCATACGGCGGCGAAGGTGTCGCCGGGCTTGTAGTCGACGCAGTCTGCTCTATCGCCAATTTCGGCGGCAATTCCATAGACATTGACGACATAAAGATCGAAGAAAAGGAGGGCAGCATGCTGGACGCGCAGCTCGTCAGTGGGATAGTGATCGACAAGACCATTGACAGCTCGGCAATGCCAAGGGCGGTGGAAAACGCCAGAATCATGCTCTTAGACGACGAGCTGGAAGGCAAGAGGACAAGGACCGATGCGGAAATCCGGATCACGTCGCCTGACCAGATCAAGTCGTATTCTGACGCCCAGACGCTCATGATAAAATCCAAGATGCAGCACATCATTGACTCCGGCGCCAATGCCGTGTTTTCGCGCAAGGGGATCAATACGCTTGCGCAGCACCTCATGACGAGGGCGGGCATCATCTCTGTCAGGAGGGTCAAGGAGAACGACCTTGTCTGGCTTGCCAAGGCTACTGGCGCCACGATATCTCAAAAACTCGACCACGAGCACGATGACCCTCATCACGGACACGGTCATCACCACCACGATCACCACGACGATCATTATCACCACGGGGACATTGACATTAAGCTCGGGCATGCCGAGCGAGTCTATGAAAAGCAGGTGGGGGACGACAAGATGGTCTTTGTCGAGGGTTGCGAGAACCCAAATGCAGTCACGCTCCTGCTCCGGGCAAACTCCAAGAGGACTCTTGACGAGTGCCACCGCTCGGCTCTGGACGCCATCAGCGTGTTGAGAAATTTCGTCGTCAGGCCGTCGGTGGTTGCCGGCGGCGGGGCGGCAGAGGCTGCTATTGCCCGGGCTGTGAGGGAAAAGGCCTCGCTTGTCTCCGGGCGCGAGCAGATAGTGATTCAAAAGTTTGCAGAAGCGCTCGAAGAGATTCCGCTGACGATAGCAAGGAACGCCGGCATGGACGTCATAGACACCCTTGTACAGCTAAGATCAAAGCATTCAAACGGCAAGGCCAGCACGCACGGCGTGGACGCGATAGAAAGGAAGGTCCAGGAAATGTTCCCTTTGGTCATCGAGCCGGCGGCGGTCAAGGAGCAGGTGATCAAGACCGCGGTGGAAGTTACCAACCTGCTGGTCAGGGTGGACGACGTACTGATGGCCAAGCCCACGATGTACACCCACACACACGCAAACGGGGCAAAGCATTCGCATGCCGGCGGCGACAAAGAGCACCAGCACGATCACTTTGACAGGCTGGGCAAGCAGCAGCGCCCGATGCACCACTACTACTAGAGAAAGATCTGCTCTACCACGCCAAGCTCGTACATCAATCCCGCGCCGATTGCAAGCGTAATGACTGCCGCGACGTACCTCAACACGAGGCTGAACTTCGGGTGCCCTGCCCTAGCAAAGGGTAGGCTGATCAATGCGCT
>DASTTF010000001.1:0-7918 GCA_035760305.1 Nitrososphaera sp. | reverse complement strand
CATTCTTGAGGATAACGCGGAGATTTTGAGAATGATGGAGCTGCTAAAGGCTACCGACGGGATCAAAGAGGTAGTATGGAGCGAGATTGTAAAGATAGTAGGCAGAAAAAGGTCGATACCAACTTCAATTATTGACGTGCTCTGACCCTCGCTTTCGGTCATTCAGACCAACACGTAGGATTCCAATGAGCATTCCTCCCCCACCCGAACCATATTTAGGGCGTATGTCTTTTCTATCTCAATCGCCTACACAATTACGACCGAAATATGATAAGTAAGCACACTTCGATTATGGTTATAGACGATGAAAAAGATATTGCTGCAGTCATTGGACGTTCGCTGAGAAGCAGCGGGTTTAAAGTTTGTGAATTTACAGATCCTGTTTTAGCATTAGAGCATTTTATGTCAGATCCGAAAGACCATGACGTGGTTATCTCGGATATAAATATGCCCCGGATGACAGGATTTGAGCTTGTAAGAAAGATCAAGGAGATACAGCCAGAGACTAGGATAATTCTCATGAGCTCTTTTGAGATAAACAATTGCGAGTTTGATAAAGTACTTCCGTCTACACATGTGGACCGTTTTATTCAAAAGCCAATAAGGATGGCAAGATTGGTTGAGATGATCTAGATCGTATAACAAACTCATTAGGTTGTCTGGACTAAAGCAAGCACTGTCAGTATTAGAACATCTGCATGAAGGCCAAACGAAAGAAAACCTAAATGATTATCAGGCCTCAGCACTTCGTAATTAGAACCCTATTAATTGGAGGTTGCAATCCCGATGGACCCATCTAGCCTCAGGGACTGAGTCGCATCATATGGAATTTTACATGATTCTGTGCAAATACTTGGAAAGCGTAAGTAGCATGGAATCCACCAACTATGTAATATCAAATCCCCTTTGTTCCCCCCCCTCTAGAAAGGCACTTATGCCACCTCCCTTACTTCATCCTGAAGTCTGATGCTCTACCCTTAGGCGTATGAGGAATTCTTGGTTAAGAGGTATTCGTCCCTAATTAGGGGCTGAAACCTCCGGGCCCGCTTTAATTTCCTACACATGTTCACGTGTCTGGCTGGCCTTCTGTGGCAGGTGTTTGCCAAAGGTGGCAATGTCCATCACCAGACCATAGTACTCTCTCACAACTTCTAGCGTGGATTCAAAGTGCTTCGGGCTGCCGGACGCGGTGGCGTCTGAAATCAGTATCACGTCGTACCCGTTGTTGAAGGCGTCGCGCAGCGAAGCCTCCACGCAGATCGACGTGTCTATCCCGCAAAAGACGAGCGTGTCGACTCCGAGGCTCTTCAGCCAGACCCTGATCTCGGTGTCCTGGAATGCCGAGTCCCTCCTCTTTACGACCACGTGGTCGGCCGGCGCGGGCTTTATCTCGTCCACAATGTCCGCGTCCCACGTCCCCCTCACGCAGATCGGCTGCTTGCGTATCCTCTCTTCCCGGGACTTGGGCAGTATCCGGTGGCTTTTCGTCAGCAGATCAATGCCCGACGGCTCCCTTACTGCCTGCGTGTAGAACACGGGGACGCCGGCGTCCCTGCAAAGGGAAAGTAGCTGCGAGATCTTTGGTATCACATTCTGGTAATGCGAAATGCTCATTCCAAGCTTGTCGTACGATCCGCCCTTGGTGACAAAGCCGTTCTGCACGTCCACGATCACCAGCGCGGGGTTGATGCGGTAGCCACCCAGATTCATACGACATGGATCCGGCCGGATTAATAAAAACGTGCTTGATCTATGCCGCTGCGATTCTGGTTTCAGGCTTGCCGGCGTGGACCTTTTTCATGTGGTTCCTTAGCTCGCCCATGCTGCCGCCGACATCGACGTTGCATTTTGGGCACCGCCATTTCTCTCCAATAATTCCCATGCAAAACCCGTGCAGATATCGCTTATACGGGTTACCAACTTAACATTCTGTTACTTACCAATTAAAATATTACTTTCCATATTTGCCAACGAGGTAAAAAGATTGCCAACAGTAGTTCACTTTGAAATCCCGTCAGACGATATCGAACGAGCCAAGAAATTTTACAACAGCCTGTTTGGCTGGAAGCTGGAGAAGATGCCCGGCGACATGGAATACTGGATGGGTTCCACCAACGACGAACAGACGATCGGTGTAGGCGTAATGAAAAGACAGCAGCCGCAGCAGACGATCGCGAACTACATCGATGTCAGTTCGGTAGACGAGTCTGCCAAAAAAGTGGAAAAGCTCGGCGGCAAGGTTAAAGTTCCAAAGACAGAGGTCCCCGGCATGGGCTGGTTTGTAGTGTGCATGGACACAGAAAACAACATGTTTGGTCTGTGGGAATCCAAGGCTAAATAGACGCCCTCTCTTTTTTTAATTTTGCAGTATGACATAGTTGCGTCCAAAGACGAACCCGACGTACATTATCGCGCCCTTTTGTAGCACGACTGACACCTGCGACACTATCCTGCCGCCCTCAAAATTGATCTTGCCTTCCTTTCGCGCGAGCGAAATTTCGTCAGGCTGCACAAACAGCGGCTGCTTGACCGCCGGAAGCTGCTTTTGCCCGCGCATGTAGTTGAGCATCTTTGTTACGAGGCCCAGATCGTGTTTCGTGTCTGGCAGCAAGACGTCCTGGCTGTAAGGCGTAATCTTGCCTGCAGTTTCCGCCCCTTCAATCCTTGCCGACCTTGCCACCACCGGCTGCTTTTTCCATTCGGGCTTGAATTCCAGCAGCGACAGCAGCTCTTCGATCTCGCCCTGAAAAGCCGACAGGTCGTCGGCGCCCCCTTTTTTTTGCCGCACCACGATCTTCCTGATCTCGCCCCTGACCTCGTCGGTGCTTTTGAGCGGCTTGATGTTAAAGAGCAATCCCTGAAGGATAAGCGGCTTGGTTTTTGAATATTGCTATACACCGGCAAGCTTTGTCCTGCCGTAAAGGCGCGCCTGGTGGATCTCGCCTATCTCGCCCTTTTTGTGCTTTCTCCGCTCAAGGACGTACCCGCTCGCCGAGTGGTATATTATCACCATGTCCTTCGGGTAAAAGGAGAGCATCTCGTGGTTGCCAGAGTCCGACGCCATGTGCCTGACGTGTATGCGCTCCCATGAAAAGAGCTCGTCCACCTTGCCCCGGAAGTGGAAGGTGCTGCCGCACGGGCACCTGACGTCACGCCAGCTCCCAGAGATGTTTTGCAGCCACGCGCTCTCGGACAACCCAATCACTAGGTATTGCGTGCCTTTTATTCTATCCGCCCGTCATCTTTGTGAACCGGCCGCTGCTGCTCGTGCTCCTGATGTAGTCCAGGTTTGCAAGCGCCACGACTGCCGACTCCCTGACTTCCTCGCTTTCGTCCTTTAGCGCTGCGTCAAGCGTCTTTCTCGCATCTTCGGAGCCGATGACCCCTAGCGCGACTGCCGCCTCGTGGCGGACGAAAAGGCTCGGGTCGGACCTGACTGCGTCTGCCAAGGCGGCTATTCCGCCTGTATAGCCGAGCTGGCCGAGCGAAAACGCGGCTTCGTGCCTTACAAGGGCGTTGCCGTCGTCTTTCAGCACCTTGCCAATCGGCTTGATCGCGTTTTCGCCGGCAATGTCTGCAAGGATGCAGACGGCGCGCGTGCGAACCACGTTATCCTGATGCGTGAGCAGATCCCTGAAATATCGCTCGTTCTTGCCTTCAAACTGCTTTTCCATTTCTTCAAACAGCCTGATCCTGTCATATGCCATGCGACATTACAGAAAATCAAGGGCTTTTATTTTTTCGCCTGGCCTCTTGCAGCGCTGCGAGACCTTATTATAGCGCCCCGGATTACAAATCGTACGTATGCGCGTAAGATACTGGCGCCTCGGCATCACCGACGTGATGAACGCAGGCTACCCTGCGGATAAGGCCAACCACTGGGACATCAAGTGCATGCAGGGCGAGTACGAGCACTTTGGCGTATTCTGGTACCGCTACGGCACGCCGTTTGACAAGGAGCCGGTGCACGGGCTGTGTTTTTACTTCAACGACCTCCCCAAAAAGACGGTGGACGATCTGGCGGCATTCCTGCAGGAAAAGTTTGGCGGCCAGCTGCTCTTCCGGCAGGCCCGGGGCTTTCTGCAGGGATCGAAAGAGTTTGCCGACAGCAAGTCTGTGGCGACGCTGGCAAACGAGCTGAGCCTGAAGTTCAACGCCCCGGTTGAACTGACAGTGGAATTTGAGAAGGCGACCAAGGAAGACGTCGACAATGAAGCATGGAAGCTGCCCGCCTCAAAGTCGCTCCCGATACCCGGCCCTGACTGAAAAATAGCATTATATTTCTCGGCCGCCTATCTACCGAGTGCCAATGAAGGTAGAGATGTCCCTCAGGGAGCACATCGAGGAGCTCCGGGTCAGGGTGCTCAGGGTGGCGCTTTCGATAATCATCATCATGATTTTCGCCATGGCGTTTGACCTCAGGCCAACAGAGGTCGGCGGCCTGCCGCTTGCGTATCCCTATCCCGACCCGATACACAACATCTCTGCCCGCCTGACGTTCTACATGCAGGACACGCTGCTCCCCGCCGGCGTTGATCTTATTCAGACCGCGCCGGGGCAGGCATTCTTTGCCCAGATATACGTCTCCGCGCTGATAGGGTTGACCGCCTCAATACCGCTCATCGTCAGGGAGATATCGGCGTTCATTGCGCCGGCGATAAGCTCCAAGACAAAGATCGGGCTCGTAAACGTGTTCCTCCCGGCAGTCGGGCTCTTTGCCACCGGCATCGCCTTTGCCTACCTCCTGGTCATACCGTACGTCCTCGACTTTCTTTATGAATACGGCGAAGCGCTCAACGTCGTGACGTTCCTTACGATAAACGACTTTATTTCGTTCGTGATGCAGTTCTTCCTCGGCTTTGGGATCGCGTTCCAGCTCCCGATACTGATGTACGGGATATCGCTCACCGACACCGTGTCGCCGCGCTTTTGGCGCAACAACTTTCGCTACGCCGCCATAGTGCTGGTGGTGTTTGGCGCGATAATCACCCCGGACGGCAGCGGGGTGACGATGTGGTTCGTGGCAGGCCCCATGATAGCGCTTTACCTGGCGGGCATGCTGGTAGTCGAGAGAAGGGCGGCCGGCAAAACTAACACTTAAATTCTTAGAAAAGCTATCCTATAGCAGATGGTTACCGAAGGGCTGTCCAGTCTCATAATGCAGTTTGCAGGCCTGGGAGGGATGGAATGGGTCATCATCATCGGCCTGATCGTTGTGGTCTTTTTCGGCGTGAAAAAGATACCCGAGCTTGCAAGGTCGTTTGGCAAGGCCACGGCCGAGTTCGAGAAGGCGAGGATCGAGGCCAAGAAGGAGCTCCAGCAGCTGAAGAGCCAGGGGAGCGTCGGAAGGGAAAAGCTGGAATCGATAGCCGACTCGCTTGGAATCGACTACACCAACAAGAACGACGACGAGCTTCGGGCCGCAATCGAAGTAGAGCTGAGCAAGAGCAAGCAGTAGTTTAAAACCTTTTTATTACAATCTTTTTCCACTTAATCTGTTGATCGGCCTGCAGCAGATCGCTTCCATCGTCGACCGGTACGACCTGAAGAACGTCACCGTGGGCACCATCGGCAGCCACTCGGCGCTTGAAATAATGGACGGCGCCAAGGACGAGAACATGAAGACGGTGTGCATCTGCCAGAAGGGCAGGGACCTGCCGTACAGGCGGTTCAAGAGGCTCGCCGACGAGATCATTTTGCTGGAAAAGTTCTCCGACATCATGAACAGGGAGAATCAGGAAAGGCTCCGCGAGCTTAACGTGATATTGGTCGCGCACCGGGCCTTTACCGCTTATTTAGGGTACGACAACATCGAGAACAACCTGAAGGTGCCGGTGTTTGGCAACCGGTCGCTACTGCGCGCGGAGGAGCGCACTGCCCCACGCAACCAGTACTATCTCTTGGAGAAGGCCGGGGTCCGCCACCCGAAACTCTACCGCAAGCCCTCGGACATCGACGGGCCGGCGATGATAAAGGTGCAGGAGGCAAAGCGCAAGCTGGAAAGGGCATTTTTCATCGTGTCGTCGTACGAAGACTACAAGAAAAAGTCAAAGCAAAAGATCGAGCAGGGGCTGATCAACAAGCAGGATCTTGAAAAGGCGACGATCGAGGAATACGTGCCGGGCACCTATTTCAATTTGAACTACTTTGTGTCTCCCCTTACGGGCGAAACGGAATTCCTCGGCATCGAAAGGAGGCTGCAGACCAACCTGCACGACTTTGTGTCGCTCCCGGCAAAGCAGCAGATGGAGATGGACCTGCAGACTTCAAACATCGAAGTGGGGCACACGCCGGCCAGCATCAGGGAGTCGCTCCTTGAGAAGGTGTTTGAGATGGGCGACAAGTTTGCAGTCGCGGTCAGGAAAGAGTACCCGCCGGGGGTGATCGGCCCGATTTCATTGCAGAGCGTCGTGACGACCGACCTAGACTTTGTGGTGTACGACGTGTCATTGCGCGTGCCGGGCAACCCGATAATGGCGACGACAAGCCCCTACACCAAATACTACTTCGGCCACACGATGGGAGTCGGCCGGAGGATCGCGATGGAGATAAAGAACGCTGCGGCGCAGAGAAAGCTGCGTGACATTGTCACCTGATACACATATGCGCGTTTCCAGTTTTCCAGTAATACGGACCTTGCTTAAAGAATTAATCGTTATGCGTGAAACAGGTCCACTAGCGCTCTATCGGCTCTTCAAACAGGTTCTTCCTTACCTTGATCGGTATGTCATAGTACGCCGCCAGCGCTATCGAGTCCGAAGCGCGGTAGTTCCGCAGCACGAGCTCGCCCTCCTTTGTCTTGAAGTAGAGGTTAGCCCGCAGCACAGAGCCGCTCTGGTAGACGTGCACTTCGATCAGCAGCAGGTCCTGCATCACCGCGATCTCTTCCACTAGGTTGTATATCGTTGGGATGCTGCCCTTGTCGCCTTCCTGAAAGCGCGAGATGTGCCTAGCGACTTCGCCGGAAAAGGCGCGCATCGGGAACTCTTTGCCGTCCTCTGCCTTTAGCACGACGACCCCTTCAAGTCCCACCTGGTCTACAAAGCCCACATAACTTATCCGGGCGGGGATGTATTCCTCGTCCTGAAAGTCTGGCATGGTGTCTAGTGCACATTACCAAGAATTAAGGGTTTAGAATCCGATAGGATTTAATTTGCAGTCGGCCGATCCTGCAAGTGAGGCATGGACGAGAAGCGCTGGCAGGGCTTGAGGGAGAGCGGCTTTAGGGTCTTTTTCGTAGGCCTGTTCTCGCTTGTCATCGCGTTTATCATTTATTCCCGGCTCACGGTCCCGTCTTCGGACCCGCTGGCGATAGAGGCGCAGCAGCTGCGCAACCTTTCTTATGCCGTACTTGTGATAACCGCGGCTTCGATGGCGTCCATGATCTACGGCGCGTACACCATCTTCCGCGCTGAGCAGATGCGCAGCGCGGGCAGCAACAGCCTGATCTCGTTTATCACCGGCGCGTTCGCCGACAGGAGCTACTGGAAGATAATGGCAGTCGCCGCGATAGGCTACGGGATCTTTTTCGCGTTCCTGTCGCAGATACTGGTTTACCGGGCAGACGTGTCGTTCACCGAAGAAGGGTTGACGGTCCCGTCGGTCGACATGATACCTTGCTGCGCCGCCCCCGGCTATGTGCCGATGCTCACCGTCTACATCACGGACCACTTTTTGATACTGGTCATTCCAATAAACGTGATTCTGGCCGCAGTCGTCTCCATACTGGTCGGCTTTAACGTGGCCCTCAGCGTCTTTGCCTACCGGCTGAAAAAGTCGCTTCAGGCAAAGACTTCGATCGCCGCCGGCATTGGCGCGACGAGCGGGCTGTTTGTCGGGTGCCCCACCTGCGCGGGCAGCTTATTCTCCGCCTTGGTCGGGATCGGAATAGCCGGAGCCGGCACGAGCGCAAGCGTGC